>CAZQDO010000118.1:0-6294 GCA_964592085.1 uncultured Anaerolineae bacterium
ACTCAGGATTCTCCGTGTTGCATTGCGGACACTGCATCTCAGTCTCCCGATCACTACGACCTGTGCCAGACGGGTTTTGGGTAATCTGTCTGGTCTTTCAGGCCAACAGACTGGCCAAATCAGTATTCTGCCAGGCTCGCATGAAGGCGGCCACCACCTCAGGGTCGAATTGCGCCCCGGCTTCTCGCTCCAGTTCAGCTATGGCTGCCTGCGGGCTCATGGCTCGGCGATAAGGCCGCTCGCTGGTCATGGCATCGAAAGCATCGGCCACAGCCAGGATGCGCCCGGCCAGCGGGATTTCTGAGCCGGAGAGTTGATCGGGATAACCCCGTCCATCATAGCGTTCGTGGTGATGCAGCACGCCAGGGATAGCCGATTCCAGGTAAGAGATGCCACGAAGCACGCGCTTGCCCACGTCAGGGTGTGTCTTTATCTCCGCGTACTCGGCCTCCGATAGAGGCCCCGGCTTGAGGAGGATGGCATCGGCCACCCCGATCTTCCCCACATCGTGGAGCAATGCGCCAACTTCCAGAGAAGGCAGTTGTTCCTCATCCCAACCCATCTCCTGGGCGATAGCTTTGGACAGGGTAGTCACACGATCTGTGTGCCCCCTGGTGTATGGGTCCCTGGCCTCAATGGCATTGGCGACAGCAGTGATGGTGTCCAGGTAAGACTGACGCAACTGCTCATTCTTGCGCTGCAGATGAGCGATCATGCTAGCATCCACATCCCGCAGGCGCGAGCTCAACTCCTTCATAAGCTGATACGCCGGCGACGGAGCTTTCCGGAGCAAAGAGACAAAACCATGGCCAGAGATCTCCAGAGTGATGGTCGGCTCCAGCGTCCTGACTGTGGCTGAACGAGGGGCGTCTTCGAGCAAGGCCATCTCACCGAAGAATTCGCCATCACCACAAACTGCCAGCACCATCTCCTCACCGTCTTCAAACTGCTTGGTGATCTCGACTCTACCCTTATGAATAATGTAGAACGTATCTCCCAGCGCATCCTCCCGGACGATGACGTGACCGGCAGGATAAGCTCTCCTTCTAATGAATTCAGCGACGTGACACAAATCATCATCAGTCAGAGAACTGAGAAAGGGCACCACCCGCAGGGCCCCAATCATTGCCTCATCCATTTGACCCTCCTCCCAATTACCCCACGATGCCTTTAGGTTGAGCATCAAGACAGATCGTTTTCCGCGCCAATTTGCTCCCGGTAGGTCCCCCACAGCTCCGGTGGCAGGAGCTTTCCTATGGCTACCATCACCGTCTCGTCAGCGCTCCGATCCCGTCCGCGTTTTCCCAGGCCCGGCCGATCCTCCAGGTTGAAAGGTTCGCCGAAGGAGACAGTCAAGGTGCCGTTCTTCTCGGCCACGCCCACCGGCAGGATGCGGAGGCCCGCCTTAGCCAACAGAAGCAGAAATCGCCCTGCCCTAGCAGGCGGATCTATCAGGCCGCCGTCGCTGCTGTCCCGCCCCTCAGGTGCCAGGCCGATCATGGCTCCTCCGTGGGCCAGAGAAAGGGCTTTCCGCACGGCCTGCGCTCTCTCCTCCAACTGAAGAGGATGGGGAGGCATGGGAGGCATCGGGATGAAACCGTAGGAGCGAGCGATTCTGCGAAAAAGCCAGTGCGTGAGGGGCGTCACCAGCCGGCTGCGGACGGGGTCCTGGTAGGTCCACCCGTTGGTCATAATCCAACGCACCTCGGCCGGCTCCGTCCGCCTGCGAGCGATAGCCTGGTCAATCAGGAAGACGCCCCACCAGGCGCCCAAGCCTTGGCGGCAGTAGTGATTCATCACCACCACGAAGGGACCCTCTGGTGGGATAAGGTTGGCGTTCTCGACCCTGGGCTGGGGACGGAGGATACACAGCAGCCTGGCCGCGTCAGCCGCAAAGGACCGACGCCTGCCCCTCAAGACATTCCAAGACAAACCGAAAGCAAAGACGGGCGACAGAGCACGCCAAACAGCCTTGGTCCGTGTTCCATCGCCCGCGTCGAAAGAGCCCTTCATCTGCACCTAGCCGCCCTCATCCTCCCCATGAGTGGCCTTCCAAACGTGGTACATTCGCTGCAACGCAGTGAAGTTGGTCAGGATGGCCAGGATCCACAGTGCAATGGTCACCTGATCCAGGATCAAAGCGATACTCAAGATAACGACCCTCTCCAGGCGGGTGAGAAGCCCCACTTTGCAATCGAGGCCCAGTCCCTCGGCCCGGGCCCTGGCATAGCTGACCATCAGGGAGCCAACGATGGTGGCATAGATGAGGAGGATCTCGTGCCCAGCGCTGAGCCGGGTATAGAAAAAGAGAAGGCCCAGGTAGAGGATTGCCTCGGAGAAGCGATCCATAGTCGAATCCAGGAAAGCTCCAAAGCGGCTCCTTCTCTCTGTCAGCCGGGCCAGTGTGCCATCCAGGGCATCAAACAGCGCCACCAGGGGAACCAGGACGCCGCCGATTCTCATGTAACCCTGAGCCAGGATGTAAGCGACTCCCAGGTTGAGAACGGCACCCACTAACGTCACGACGTTGGGGGAAACCCCCGTCCTCCCGATGAGACGGGCAATGGGCTCCAGGGTGCCCCCAAACCGCTTCCTGAGTAGATCCGTCAGGGTCACTGCACTCCTCGCCTCACTCGATCCTCGTATTCGACCTCTGAGAGACTCCAACCATTCCTCCTTGCTTCTCAACATCTTTTCTTCTCCAACAACTCTCGATAGTAGTCCAAGACCTGCTGGGCCACCTTGGGCCAGTCGTAATCGGCGGCCTTGGCTTGCCCCTGGCGGCCCATTCTCTCGCACAGGGCCGGGTCTTTGAGCAGACGAATCAGAGCATTGGCCAGAAGTTGCTCATTCTCTGGCTGGATCAGAAGCCCTTCCCTCCCGTCCTCCAAGACACCACGATAACCATCAATGTTGGAGGCCACAATGGGCCTTCCCGCCGCCATTGCTTCCAGTAAGATGATCCCGAAGCTCTCGAAGCCGGTCGAGGGCGCGCAGAAGACGTGGCAGGTTCGATAATAGCGCGGCAAGTCCTCTTCCGACACGTAACCAATAAACCGGACATCGCGAAGACGATGCTGGCGGGCATAGAGCACAAATGGCTCCTTATCCTCCTTATCATAAGCCCCCACCACGATGAGTCGGGCCTGGGGAACAGCTTTCTTAACCTGGGCGAAAGCCTGGAGGAGGTATTTGAACCCTTTGCGCTTCTCTAGGCGTCCGACGAAGAGGACATTTAACTTGCCATCATCAAATCGCTCTATCGGCCGCAAGGCCGGGTCGCTGAAACGCTCCAGGTCAATGCCGTTGGGGATGATGCGGTAATCGTCTGGAAAGTAAGAGAGCAGGAGCTCCCGAACCACCTCCGAGACAGCGATCCGACCATCGAGGCGATTGAAGAAGGGCTCGAAGATAGGCTTGACGTACTCGTAGCCTGGGTGTGCGGATTCGCGGTAGGCATGGAAGGTGCCCACGACCACAGACTGGGGGGATAAGGGGGCGTGGCGGAGAACAGACAGGGGCAGGGCCGGCGTCAGGGGTTCGTGAATGTGGATAACGTCAAACCGCTCCTGTTTCAGTATCTTTTTCACCCGCCGGTAGACCCGCGGCGAGAGGGTAATGCGACCCACCGAGCCAGCGAAAGGAATGTGCGCAATGGAGCCAGAGACCTTGATGACGTGAGGAGGCACGTCCCCCACGTCATCGGAGCAGGCAGCGATGATGCGGACATCGTGACCGAGTCGCTGAAACTCCCTGTCCAGATAGAAGATGTGTTTGACCACCCCTCCGGGATAGGGATAGTCATAGGGCGAGACCAGAGCTATTTTCATAAACTTCGTTCACCACTAAGGGAGTGCCGGCGCAAGCCTGCTTATGGAGCGGACTTGCATCCGCACCCCCTTCAATTTACCCTCTATCGGCCGTTTGCCAAATGGGCACCGACATCACCCACTGTTCGGGGTGCTCTCCAATGTAGCGTTCCATAGCAGCTACCACTTTCTCCACGATGGCCCTGGCGTCTCGGTCGCGGTCGCCGGTGGATTCCAACTCCAGGGGTGGCTCAAGGTAGATAACAAAGGTATTGTCGGGCAGCCGCTTGCTGAATCCCACGATGATGGGCGCGCCGGTGCGCAGGGAGAGCTGGGCATAGCCATCGGGCAGGCGGGCGGGCGCGCCGAAGAAGTCCACCACGATGCCGCTTCCGGCGATGTTTCTATCGGCGGCAAGCGCCACGATCTCGTTGCGCCGCAGAGCCCGGCGGAGTTCGAAGAGCGGCCCATCAATAGGTATCAGCCGGAAGCCCTTGTTGGCCCGCAGGCTGCAGATGTACTGAAACAGTCTTTCTGGCTCAAGATGCTCTGCAGGTCCGACGACCGGGATATTCCACAAGGCCGGCACCTGAGCCACAATATCTACGTTGCCAAAATGGGTTCCGACAAAGATCAAACCCTTGCCCTTGGACAACGCCCTCTCGATGTGCTCTCGGCCTTCCACCTTCACCAGGCGATCTAGCTCAACCCGGCTAAGGGTCTTCGCCCGAAAGAGATCGTAGAAATTCCTGGCCATATTGCGAAACACGCCTCGCACGATGGCCTCCCTATCGCTGACCGCCTTGTGGCTGCCTTCCAGAATGTGCGTTACATTATCATGGATATTGGCCCGTGCGGCCTTGTTCAGGTGATAAAACAGGTCACCCAATCGGGTCGCCAGAGGGTAGCCCAGGCCTGGCGGTATGAGCGGCACGACCAAGCCCAACAGACGATGGAGATAATAAATGAGCATGGTCTAATTCAGAATGTCTCCTTCGTTTGTCCGCTTACCATCTGTTGACCGGCCTCGCCAAGCACCTCAGCGAACTCCTGCAAGTATCGGCGGAGTCTCCCTAGATTCAGTGAACAATATGTCTGGCGTCCCTTCCTCCTGATCTTGACCAGGTCCGCTTTCTCTAGCCGCCGCAGATGCCAGGAGATGAGGGGCTGGCTGACCTCCAGAGCCTCCACCAGCTCCGAAACGTTCAACTCAGAGTTAGCGGCCAACTGAGCGATGATGCGCAAGCGAGCGTTGTCACTCAGGGCTTTGAAGCATTTCGCGAGGTCTTTTGATTTGGACAACAGATCATCGGGCATATCCACTGACCGTCCACCCATCGTAAGAAGCGGCTTACTCTAACCCAGCTCCACTTTATTGATAAAGAAACGTTTATATATTACACCAAAAGTCGGCCTCTGTCAAGAATCACTTGCCAACAATCGCCTTTTGTGCTAAAGTAATAACGATCTCCGATTTGCGATTTTCGATTTCCGAATGGCGATCGGAAATCGGCAACCGAGTGGTTTGAAAGGACAAGGCAATGAGAATCATTTCTCCTCATCAGTGGGATGTCTCCCCCTCGGAGGCGAAGGAGATACAGCAGGCGCTGCGGAGCAAAGTATCCATGGAGAGGGCCTTCGGGCAGGTTAATACCGTGGCCGGAGTGGACGTTTCCATCAGAGGCAAAGTGGCTAAGGCAGCCATCGTCGTGCTCAGCTATCCGGAGCTAACTCCCATTGCCTACAGCCTGGCGGAACTACCGGCGGCGTTTCCGTACATCCCTGGGCTTTTGGCCTTCCGCGAAGGGCCGGTTGTCCTGGCCGCCCTGGCAAAATTGAAAACGGAGCCCGACCTGTTCATCTTCGACGCTCAGGGCCTGGCTCATCCTCGCCGCATGGGCCTGGCGACCCATCTGGGAGTGATCATTGACAGGCCCTCCATCGGCTGCGCCAAATCGCACCTCTGGGGCAAGCACCATCAGCCAGGCCCCGAAAGGGGGGCCTTCGCTCATCTCTACGATGGCGACGAGACCATCGGCGCGGTGGTGCGCACCAAAACCAACGTCAGCCCTCTCTACGTCTCCATTGGCCACAAGGTAGACCTGCCTGCGGCCATCGAGTACGTCCTCAGTTGTTGCACCCAATACCGCCTGCCGGAGACGACCAGATACGCCCATCGAGTGGCGGGCGGAGAGAGGTTGCAAATAGCGGTAAGCCAGCCCACCCTTTTCGAGTTGTGAAGAGCTCTTTGAAGAACATAGGGATACTCAACGGCAATGGGAAAGGAGGAGCACTCCATGTAGTCGCCGGAATAAGCGAGTGCCCCCACATGTGGTAGTTACCGAAGTTTAGGAATTGACAAACCCTGGAATTTGTGGTATAATCTAATCACACTTCAAGAACAATCAGCAAACTCACCGAAAAGGTAAACCCTTCGAAAGATAGGGGGCGCAAAGCTACGGGTCTAAAGCTCAGCTTCATGAGC
>CAZQDO010000118.1:6394-13880 GCA_964592085.1 uncultured Anaerolineae bacterium
TAAAGCTCAGCTTCATGAGCTATGGCCGCCGAGCTGCCGAAGGAGGAAAAGAGTACTTATTTGCTTCTTGGCTCGGCGGCTTTTTGTGTTAGAGCCAGTAGCATGGTCGTTCGGAGGTAGGAAGGGCACGGCACATCAAACTTCATAGATAGCCAGCAAACTCACCGAAAAGGTAACCCCTTCGAAAGATAGGGGGCGCAAAGCTACGGGTCTAAAGCTCAGCTTCATGAGCTATGGCCGCCGAGCTGCCGAAGGAGGAAAAGAGTATTCATTTGCTTCTTGGCTCGGCGGCTTTTGTGTTGAAGCGCGTAGCATGATTGTTCGGAGGTAGGAAAGAGCCCTTTCAAAGAAGTGAGGTTGACCTCGGAGCCGTATAGAAGTGACTTCGTACTTCTCCCCGAGAAAAGGCGGCTCAAACTCCGAAGTTATTTGGGGACAACTCCTTAATCCAAACCACCGCAAACTAAGAGAAGAAAGGAGGTGCTACAAGAGATGAAGTGGCGCAAAGCGTATTTCAGAGTCGTCTCCGCTTTGTTCACCATCGCCAGCCTGGTGCTAGCCAGCGGCGCCTTTCCGAGGTGGAAGTAGACGGCATCAACAAAACAAGATGCAAGAAACCGCAGAGAGCTCAGGATGCGTGGGAGACTTTGAGCCTAAAGATCCTGAACTCTCTGTCGTTTTGTGGCACTTGCAATAAAAGGGCTTATGCGTTACAATCTATCAAGACTCGAATTCGACGGATTAGCCAAAAGCTGAGCCTGAGTCCCTGACAATGTACGAACATCGAACCCTATGGGAGGCAAGCTAATGCAAGCATTTCCAACCTCGGCACGCCTATACGTTTGGGGTATTATCCTAGGCGGTGTTATCATGCTCTTACTACTCACGCCTTCGATTCCCTTTGGCGATTTGGAGTCAATCATTGCCTCGGCATTCTTGACATTGATGATTTTTCTCGCCGATGTATATCGTATCCGCCTTCCCTTCAAGGCAGAGCTTAGCGTCTCTATGTCAGTCGCTTTTGCCACCCTCTTGCTGTTCGGCCCTGGCTTAGCGTGTTGGGCCACAGCTATTGGCGACTATCTGGCTGAGGTCTATCTCAAGAAACCGCGTCACAAAGCGCTTTTTAATCCCGCAAACTCTGTTCTGTCACTCGGACTGGCTGGACTGGTTTACCAATCTATTTACGATGGCAGCCTGTTTCCACTAGTGTCAGCAAGAGGCATCATTGCTTTGCTCCTTTCGACGGCAGTCTGCCTTGTCTTCAGCAGCATGGCCGTCTGCGTAATCATTGCGCTTGTACACCAGCAAAACCCCTGGCGGGTCTGGTCAGCGAATTTTGAGGGCGTCTTGATTCAACTTCTTACCCTGGCTCCACTGGGAACCCTGATTGCTATGGCATATTCTCAGACCCCCTACGGCCTAGGTTTGCTCTTGCTTCTTTTGCCTTTAGGTGCAGTATACTATTCCCTTAGAAGTTACCAGCAACTTCGTGATCAGACGAGATACACTATTGAGGCTCTCGCAGAGGCAGTTGACAAGCGAGATCCCTATACGTTTGAGCACTCGCGACGGGTGGCGGAGTACGTTGAGAAGATTGCCGAGAGATTGGATTTGTCTCTGGCGGAGATAGAATCCATCATCTGGGCTGCCAGCATCCATGATCTGGGGAAAATTGACGTTCCCGACGCAATTCTCTCGAAACCTGGCCCCTTGGAAGGCGACGAATGGACAGTCTTACGAGAACATCCAGTTGCTGGGGCCACCATCGTTGCTCAAATCTCCTTCCACCCAACTGCCCGGGACATAGTACGCCACCACCACGAGTGGTTTAATGGAAGCGGTTACCCCAACGGGACTGCAGGGAAAAGAATCCCTCTGGGAGGACGCATCCTCGCCGTAGCCGATGCCTTCGAGGCCATGACATCCAACCGCCCATACCGACCCGCCCTGTCCTACGAGGCAGCAGTTACTGAATTGGAAGCGGGCAGGGGAACCCAATTCGATCCGGTAATAGTGGATACTTTTCTAGCCATTCTCGAAGAAGAGCCCGCTCTCAGGCCCATCAAGGTCGAAGCAAAGGAGCTGGTCTGAAATGTTCTTGTTGCTTGCTCTTCTCTGTGGGATAATCGTAGGATGGACGCGGGGGGGGAGTCTGGTCAAATTGGCACAGTTGCCCCTGCGCTGCGGTTGGTTGATCTTAGTTGCTTTTTCGCTTCAGATCTTCATCTTCTCCCCTCAGTTCGAGGGCCTGGGTTGGTCAGATCGCCTTGGCCCAGTCCTCTATATCGCCTCCAACCTTCTGCTGTTGCTTGCTGCAGGTCTCAACCTGTCATTGAGCGGGATGAAGATATTCGGCCTGGGACTACTGCTGAATTTCCTCGTGATCGCCACCAACGGGGGCTATATGCCTGCCTCCCCGGATGATCTGGCTCGAGCTGGACTCGCCTATGAGGCAGAGCTACTGCGAGCCAAAGGACACCTAACCAACGCCACAATACTGACTAGTGAAACGCGATTGCCCTTTCTAGCAGATGTCCTTTTTCTTCCATCCTGGCTGCCACTTAGCAATGTCTTCAGCATAGGAGACGTCTTCATCGGCATAGGGGCTTTCATTCTCGCGCTGCAGGCGATGCAAGGGGGCAATAATGCAAGCAGCGCCTGAAGGTGTCTCTGATATGGATACTCAGCGACAAATTGACAGGGCCGCCGCCCTCATCGCCAACTCCAGGTACATCGTCGCCCTGACCGGCGCGGGGACCAGCACCCCCTCAGGCGTACCCGATTTTCGCAGTCCGGGTTCCGGCCTGTGGGAGAAGGTCAACCCACTGCTCGTCGCCTCATCGTTCTCCTTTCGCCTGCAACCACAAGCCTTCTACGAGTGGGCTCGGCCCCTGGCCAGGAAGCTGCTGCAGGCAGAGCCCAATCCGGCGCACCACGCATTGGCCGAACTGGAGGAGATGGGCTTACTCAAAGCCGTCATCACTCAGAACATTGACGACCTCCATCAGAAAGCAGGATCGAAGCACGTGTTTGAGCTTCATGGCAACATGCGCCAGGCCACCTGCCTCAAATGCCGCAAGGTCGTTCCCAGCCAGGATATGATCGAGCGATTTCTCGAAGAAGATGAAATGCCCTACTGCTCGTGTGGTGGTCTGATGAGGCCGAACGTCGTCCTCATCGGCGAGCAGTTGCCCAGGTGGGTGCTCCTGGAGGCCTGGGGCGAAGCCGAGAGGTGCGACCTGATGTTGGTGGTGGGCTCCTCGCTGGAGATAGCGCCGGCTGCGGACATCCCCTTCGCCGCTTTGCGATGCGGGGCCAGGGCCATCGTCGTCAACTATCAACCCACGCCTTTGGACAGCCAGGCCGACGTGGTCATCCACGAGGATGTGGCCAGGGTGCTGCCCCAGATCATCGAACAGGTTAGCAGGTTGGTAAATCGGTAGTCGGTCAGATCTAAATGAAAACACGGGGCAAGCAGGATATCCTGCTTGCCCCGTGTTCTTCGCTGGTAAACTGAAGCGATGCTACGAAGGAGCAGGCACGAGTTCCTCAGCGCCTTCCTGAAACAGGCACCCCCCCTCAATGCATAGAGCCAGATGATTGGCCAGCATCTCGGCCGTCACCAGGTCGTGCTCTGAGAAAGTTCCACCATTCAGTTTGCTGCAGGCCATCAGCACCCCGTGGAGTTCTTCGTCGCCCAAGATGGGGACAGCGACAAAGGCACCATTGGCATGTCTCTCCTTCCATATCGCTGCTCCGAGTCCTTTCATGACATGATCGGCTGAAACCAGTGGCCGTTTGTGCTCAGCCACCCAACCCGCGATGCTTTGGCCAAAGGCAATCCTGTCCCCTAGACTGAAAACCCCTCTAGGCCCGCTGATCTTGACCACGGTCAGCTCCAAACGCCCCTTGTCCGACAGCATCACATAACAACGACGGGCTTCCAGGCAGTGGATCATGACTGCGAAACACGAAGAAAGCAATTCTTCGCCCCTGAGAGAGAGGTACGATACCACCGCCCGCTCTAACTCAGAGGCATGGCTGGTGTTCATGCCTTTCCCCTTGTCAACTGGCGGGCACGCCAGCGAACGAGGGCAGAAAACTCGGACTCCTCCTGCCCTCTAGCTCCTGGCGGAGAATCCCTATCAAAGCGTCGGTTACTTTGGGATCCCACTGAATGCCCTTGTACCGTTCGAACTCCCGCAAGACAGCCCTGAGAGGCAGCGCCTGGCGATATGGACGGTCGCTGGTCATGGCGTCTAAAGCATCGGCCACGGCGATGATCCTGGCTCCGAGAGGTATCGAGTCGCCTGCCTTTCCTTCCGGGTATCCCTTGCCATCGTAGCGCTCGTGATGGTACAGGATGAGTTCCCGACCGGCGCTGTAATAGGGGAAACGGCCCACAATCTTGGCGCCTATCTCCGGATGATGCCTGATCATCCTCCATTCAGCCTCGCTCAGTGCAGCGGGCTTGTTCAGGACGGAGGTATTGACCCCGATTTTGCCCAGGTCATGAACGCGAGCGGCTGACTCGATGGTATCCACGATGTTGTCGGGCAGCCCCAGATTGACGGCCAACTCACGGGCATATTGGGCCACCCTTTGGGAATGTTGGAAGGTGTAGGGGTCACGCATGTCAATGGCGTCAGCCAGGGCCTCGACGGCATCCCTGGTCTGCAAACGCAATAGCGCGCTGTGCTTGAAGGAGATATAAATGAGGACCACCGGAATGACCATCAGACACGAGGTCCAAAGGCTTACCTGGGCCAGCAAGGCGGCAAGGGGTCCCATAACATAGAGGGCCACATGCTGAGGGAGATCGTAACTGTTATAGATTAACCACACGTATATGAGGTTGCGATGAGTTTGTAGGGCCACTACCCCAGCCACCAGAAAGGCATTGACCACGTGCATAATGAGGGCCACCCCCACCAAAACCAATAAGCCGCTGGGCGAATTGATCACCACAGCAAGGGGAGCTGAGACCAGAGTGTGATAAACCAAACCACCCAGGCCCGTGCAAAACGCGATCTGAGCCACCTCGAACAGGGTATGGCCCCACTGCCTCTTCAGGAAGATCTGATAGGAGATGAGCTTGCCCAGAGCAGTGATGGCCATGGCAACGGGGGGTGGGAGCAGCAAGAGGGCAGCGAAGATGGCCGTGGTCTCCACTGACACCTTGGTCTTGGGGGAAAAGTAGACGGGATAGTTGGAGGAAACAACGATGGCAGCCAGGAGCAGGCCAGCCAGGATAGGCTGCTCAACGATGGCGTCCATCCCCTCCCGATAAGCCACTGAGCCGAAGAGCACCAGAGCTGCCAGAGCAACAAACACAATGTAAGCGCGTACAGGTGTCGAAAAACCTTGCATAGACATGCTCCTCTCTTGGAGCCTATCCGAAAACCACTCCCGCCCCCGGCTACAGGAATCGGCCCGAGGACGGGCCTCAGAGCGGGTCTTTGGATAGATACCAGCAAACAAAGGGCCAACATCACTATCCCTATGTGGCCATAGGGATAGTGATGTTTCTCAAGCTGGAAGATGGGGCCATTAGGGCTAATCGCCCAGCTCCACCCGGCACTTCACCCACTGCTTGCTCCAACCCTCTTTGATGTCAGAGCCCTTGGGGCCTGTGACAGTCACCCTCACAGGAAACCTTCCATGGGTGGGGACCCTCACCCTCACCCTCACCCTGGCCTCATCCCTGGGTCCCCTCTTGTGGATGATCTTGATCTCCTCGCCATGGCCAAACCCATCACCGGTTTCGACGACTTCGACATCCGCACCCCGGGGGACGTACACTTTGACTCGCACGGGACCAGTGACTACGTCCGCGGGGTCTTGCCCTTCCTCGACAGCGAGCTTGATGAGCACACTAACCGTTTGCCCATCTACGGAGAGAATAGGGTCGTCCGGACACCAGTTGATGTGCGCATAGGCCACGGTGCTGCCCAGGATCAAAATCGGGAGCAGGACCAAGATAGTTGTGACTGACAGTTTTTTCATAGTACGTACACCTCCTTTGCTTTTGAGCGAGTCGCTGACTCTGTACTAAACGACGAGCCTCTTCTACCACCAGAGACATTATATCACAAAACAACCCTTTGGCGGGTTACCAGAACCTTACAAAAGGGTTGCAGAAGGGTTAACACTGTTCGTGCGTCTGTGGCTCACTAGTCTCTTCGCTCAGCGCGCCTCTCGAAGAAGTAGCCTATGCCCCGCACGTTGTGGATATATTCCGGATCCCCAGGCTCCGCCACCAGCTTTTGCCGGAGACGTGTGATGTGGGGGCGGATGAGGTAGCGAGCATCCCTCTCGTCCAGTTCGTAGCCCTGGGCCTCGCGCACCAGCTCCTGACACCTGAGCACCCGGCCACCGTTGCGCATCAGACAAAACAGGATGTCGAACTCCGTAGGGGTCAGCTCGATGGGCCGATCACCCACGGTGACTACGTGCTCGACTGGATTGATGGTCACCTCCCTGATGGTCACTGCCTGAGGCCGGGCCTCGTCAACAGAGCGGGTGACCCGAAAAACGTCAAGCTGAGCCGCGTCCGCCTCCAGAGTGGGAGAAGCCAGCAGTTGGCGACCGGTTTCCAGATACTCCTGTATGTTTTCAGCTATGGTCCCAAGCAATCTCTCGATGCGTTTGAGATGTGCCAATACTTGCTTCGCCGCGTGCAACGTTTCTTCTTCGCCCATTTCGCCTTCCGTACTTCGGTGGTGAACTCAATACCCTGCCCGTGAACAGCAAGGTAAAGTATACCACAGAATCCCGATCTACACAACGCACGGAACGGTGGGGCGGGCTACGGCTCCAGGAAACGCAGGCTATCGAACATGTCTTCGAAGATCGGCCAGTTTTGATCCCACCCATCAAGCGGGGCATCGGCGGCGAAGGCGTAGTTCAGGCCGTCGCCCACTACAGCCAGGTAAACCTTGTGCCCCAAGCCAGAGGGGGCACGGGTATACTCAGCGAAGATCCGCCGCCCCTGCCTCTCGCCGAGAGTCACCGACTCGGCCTCACCGACCTGCCAGTCCTGTTTGGCCTCCCCACCCAACGTCTGAACCAGGAGCAGCACCTCACCCAGAAACTGGTCGGCGTCTTGACCCTCGGCCGATCCGGAGAGAACGATCAGCTCAGGCGCCTCCTCCTCCACCGTCTCCCGGAAGATCAGGGCGTTGAGGCCCTCAAGGATCGTTCTCTCCATGATCCACCCCTCAGGATACTGGATGGATAGGTTCGCCTCCTCACTGGCGTAGCTTCGAACGCCCGCCGCTATGGTCGGCACAGGTGTAGGCGTCGGGGTTTCAACCGTCGGTGCAGCCGTGCAGGAGATCACGAAAGCCACCAGCAATCCCATCCAGCCCAAAGTCGAGGTTCTCCGAATCATGTTCCTCACTCCTCGCCTGCTTAGAGCCTATCCGAAAACTGCTCCCGCACCCGTCCCCGGGTGCGGCAATCGGCCCGGGGACGGGCCTCA
>CAZQDO010000119.1:0-2937 GCA_964592085.1 uncultured Anaerolineae bacterium
CCACGCAGGCGCCCAGGTACACGTTGCTGCTGAGAATATGACTTGCTCCTGTGCTGGCCAGCAGCGTCGGATAGGTGGGGTCGGGCGCATCACCAAAGTCCAGCCTCAGTTCGTTGGTGAAGGTGCAGGTGACGACTTCTCCTGGGCTGAGGTCAATGTTGTTCACTGGGCTACCGTCGCTGCAGGTGGCGCTGGTGAGATCCCAACCGCTGAGCATGGTCTCGGTGACGCTGTAGCCTGAGCCGAGCGGAACGTCGTTGAAGGTTTGGCTTTGGCCGTTTTTCAAGGAGAAGCTGGTGGGATTGAGGCCGCCTCCCGCTGTGAAGCTGAAGCTGGTGTCTGTGGGGTCGGGGCTGGGATCGGTCACCTTTTCGACGACGATGGTGCCGAAGGCAATGACCGTCACGCCCGCGTTGCTGCTGTTGTTGCCGGGGTTGGCGTCCACCATCGTGGTGGTGATGACGGCGGTGTTGGTGAAGGTGCTCGTCGTCAGGGTAGTGGACAGTTGCCCGGTGATGGTGATGATCCCGCCCTGGCCGGAAGCCAGATCAGCTACCTCCCAGACGTAGCGCGTGCCGCCGACCTGTGTAATGGCCACACCGCTGCTGATGACGCTGGTGTTGGTCACGCTGACCGGCACGACGTCGGTGATGACCACGCCGGTGGCGAGGACGGTGCCGGTGTTGGAGAAGGTGATGGTGTAGGTGATGGGATCACCGGGATTGGCGGTAGCCGGGGTGACGGATTTGGTGAGGGCGAGGTCGGGGGCAATGACTGTCACGCCTGCATCGTTGCTGTTGTTGCTCGTGTCCCCGTCCACCACCGTGGTGGTGATGACAGCGGTATTGGTGAAGGCGTCGCCCGCCACCAGGGTAGTGGACAGTTGCCCGGTAATGGTGACTGCCCCGCCTTGTCCGTAAGCTAGATCGGCTACCTCCCACACGTAGGGCGGGGTGGCCATGGCATCGGTGATGGCCACCCCACTGCTGATGACGCTGGTGACCGTCACGCTGACTGGCACGATGTCGGTGATGACCACGCCGCTGGCCAGGCCCAGCCCTGTGTTGGTGAAGGTGATTGTGTAGGTGATGGTGTCGCCCGCTCTAGCTGAAGTGGGAGTGATGGTTTTGGTCAGACTGAGATCGGCGGGGGGATCGTATTCATACGCGCCGACGTCACAACTTCCCCCTGCTGGTTCTGGCCGGTCATAGCCGCGCTGATCGGTGGTGTAGGTAGTGCCGCAGCCGTTGGTTGAGTTGGGAATCTGGTCAATGGCCAGACTGCCGGACTCCAGGGCCTGGGTCTGAGTGGGGCCGCCGTTGTCGGCCAAGGAGGAGGCGAGATTCAGGTTCTGATTCGCTAAATCGCTGTTGTTCTGATTCCAGGCGGAATAGCCCGTTGTCCCGTCTGCTTTGGTGTTATAGAGTATATCCGTTATTGCGTCAAAGGTTTTCCCTGTACCTGTCGAAGATCCTGATTGATATTCGACCACGTTATATCCGTTATCAGTCAATGTCCCTAGGTTGTAATAGTAGTCATCAGGGTTAGAAGTTCCGCTGCCTCTGTAGTTATTGGCAATGATAGAGTTTCCAACAGTAAGAGTGCACAAAGCACCGAGACCCGAAATAAGACCTCCACCATAGGCACCGGTTCCACAGTGATTGTCTGCTATTGTAGAGCTATTTATCGTTAAATTGGTACCAGTCTCACCGAATAAGCTACTGCTGATACCGCCTCCATAATTTGCAGAGGTATTACCGCTTATTGTGGAATTGCTTATGACCGCAGTTGCGGCTTTTATGAAAAGCCCCCCCCCAGAGTCAGCCGTGGTGGTATGTTCATTTCCGCATATTGTGGAGCTATCTATGTCCACCGTTGCATCGTAAAAGTATAAACCTCCCCCTCCGTTAGTAGCAATATTGTCACAAATAGTGGAATCAGTTATGTTCAAGACCGTTCACCTTAAGGTGGCAATCCCTCCACCCTGATACGCCTTTGAATCCTTTACTGTAACATTGTTCAGGTTCAGGGTTCCTGCGTCAACTCCAAGGAGTATCCCTCCCCCCAATCTAGCAACACCACTTAGGCCTGAAATATCCCCGCCTCTGATGGTCATGTTTTCGATAGTGGTGATCTTGCCGGCATTGTTAACAGAGAAAACGCGCCAGGCAGAAGTCCCCGGTGTCGTAACCTGAACAGTAACAGCCGTGCCGCTGCCGGCGGTATTGCTGCCGTCTATGGTTAGACTTTCGGCGATGGCCAGTTCCGATGAAATGATGATCGTCTCATTACCAGAACTGAGATTGAACGTAATCGTATCTCCGTCGCCGGCGTCCACAATGGCCTGCCGCAGCGAACCAGCCCCAGAATCGGCGTTAGTGGTGACCACCTGGTCTGCTGCGCGGGCCACCGGTGCGGCGGCAATCGCCAGCGTGGCCAGCAGCACGGAAATGATCAACAGATGCAGTCCTCTCACGGACCTATGTGTCAGTGTCGCCTTGTTCATGGCAGATCCTCCTTTGTGATTATGATTTGCGCCCCAGACGGCTCGAATAACGATGGCAAAGACCTGTTGTTGCTTTGCACGTCCTGTACGAGGATATCACCCTCAGTAGCTTCTGTCAAGCACTGGCCCACAAAGCAGAGGAGCGTGGCGAATCGTCTGCTTTGTGGGCCGTTGAGTGATATGAACTTCTATCCGGGCTTCCACCGCAACTTCGGACGGCGAGCCGCTCCGACCTCATCCAGACGGGTGACGGGGGCGGTGAGAGGCGCCTGGTGCAGGAGGTCTGGGTTCTCCTGGGCTTCCTCGGCGATCTTCAGCATGGCCTCGGCGAAGGCGTCCAGGGTCTCCTTGCTCTCGGTCTCGGTGGGCTCGATCATCAGGGCCTCGGGCACGATGAGGGGGAAGTAGACAGTGGGCGGGTGGAAACCGTA
>CAZQDO010000119.1:2947-13813 GCA_964592085.1 uncultured Anaerolineae bacterium
CGCTTGGCGATGTCCAGCGTGTGGACGTCGGGAGCTTGCGGCAAGGGTCCTGATAGTACGAACTCGTGCATGCAGGTGCGGTCGTAGGGCAGCGGGTACACCTCCCTGAGTTTGGCCAGCAGGTAGTTGGCGGCCAAGACCGCGTCCTCGCTGACCCGCTTCAAGCCCTCGGCTCCCAGCATCCTGATGTAGGTGTAGGCCTTAATGAACACGCCGAAGTTGCCGTAGAAGGCTTTGACCCTTCCGACAGAAGCCTCTGGCATCTCCAGATGGTAGCAGGGACCACACTTTTCCTTTTGGCAATCACATCCTTCGCTCATGGCTGCAATCGGGCCAGGCAAGTACTTCGCCAGCCGCTCCGAAGCACCGACGGGGCCAGAGCCAGGCCCTCCTCCGCCATGGGGGGTGGAGAAGGTCTTGTGCAGGTTGTAGTGCAGCACATCGAAGCCCAGATCGCCGGGCTTGGCGATGCCCATCAAGGCATTCACGTTGGCCCCGTCGCCATACATCAGGCCGCCGCACCCGTGGATGAGCTCGGCCACCTCTAGCACCTGCTCTTCGAAAAGGCCCAGGGTGTTGGGGTTGGTCAGCATCAGGCCGACCACGGTGTCATCGCAGTGGACTCTGAGCGCCTCCAGGTCCACGTTGCCCCGCTGGTCGGATTTGATCTCCACCACCTGGTAGCCGCTCATGGCAGAAGAGGCGGGGTTGGTGCCGTGCGCGGAATCGGGGATGAGGACTTTGGTGCGCCTGGTGTCACCGCGCTCCTCGTGATAGGCTCGCATCATCAGGATGCCGGTGAACTCGCCGTGAGCCCCCGCTGCCGGCTGCAAGCTCACCGCAGCGAAGCCCCCGATCTCCTTCAGGTGCTCCTGCAGTTCGTACATGAGCCTCAGGTTGCCCTGGACGGTGCAGTGATCCTGATAGGGATGGGTGCGGGTGAAGCCGGGCAGCTTGGCCGCCTCCTCGTTGACCTTGGGATTGTACTTCATGGTGCAGGAGCCCAACGGGTAGAAGCCCGTGTCCACGGCGTGGTTGAGCTGGGAGAGGTGGACGTAGTGGCGCATGAGGTCCACCTCGCTGACCTCGGGCAGGGGGAGGTCTTTCCGTAACAACTCCTGGGGCAGCTCGGTCTCAGGCACATCAAGTTCTGGCAGGAACACGGCCTTCCGTCCTGGCGAGCTGATCTCGAATATCAACGGCTCGGTCATGAGGTCACCTCCTCCAAAGCCTCCACCAGGCTGTCTATCTCGGTCCTGCTGTTCATCTCTGTCACACAGAGGAGCATAGAATTCTCCATGTGGGGATAGTCGTGACCCAGATCGTAGCCGCCGATGATGCCCCGTTCCAGGAGCGCTTCGTTGATCTCGCTGGGGAGCCTGGGGCAGCGGACGACGAATTCCTTGAAGAAGGACTTGTCCCCAACCAGATCGAAGCCGGGGATGGCAGCGATCTGCTGGGCAGCGTAGTGGGCCCTGTGATAGCAGAGCTCGGCCACCTGGCGCAAGCCGCTCTTGCCCATGGCCGCCAGGTAGGCTCCGGCCGCCAGAGCACAGAGGGCCTCGTTGGAGCAGATGTTGGAAGTGGCCCTCTCGCGGCGGATGTGCTGCTCGCGAGCCGACAGGGTCAAAACGAAGCCCTGGCGTCCCTCGGTATCCACCGTCTCGCCGATGAGTCGCCCCGGCATCTTGCGCTTATGCTCCTCCCGACAGGCAAAGAGGCCCAGGTAAGGCCCGCCAAAGTTGAGGGGGTTGCCCAACGGCTGCCCCTCGCCCACCACGATGTCGGCCCCGTATTCGCCGGGGGGGGTGAACAGGCCCAGGGAGATAGGGTCGGCGTTGACGATCAGCAGCGCTCCTGCAGCGTGTACTGCCTCGGCCAATTGGTTCAGTTCACTGGCTTCCGCCAACTGGCCGAAGAAGTCGGGATTCTGGATGATCACACAGGCGGTGTTGTCGTCGAATTGGGTATTGGATATTGGGTATTGGAGATCGGAGATTGTCAGGCCGGGACCTGGGGTGTAGGTGTGCAGGGTGGCGCGGTACTCAGGATGTACCGTCGGCGAGACGGCGATCTTGCGCCGTTTGCCGCGGGAGGCGTTTACTGCCATAATGGCGGCTTCGGCCAGGCTGGTGGCGCCATCGTAGTGGGAAGCGTTGGCCACATCCATGCCTGTGAGAGCGCAGACCATGCTCTGGTACTCGAAGATGGCCTGTAGCGTGCCCTGGCTGATCTCAGGCTGGTAGGGGGTGTAGGCGGTGTAAAACTCCGAGCGGCCGACGATGTGACCGACCACGCTGGGCACGAAGTGATTGTAGGCCCCCGCTCCCAGGAAGCAGGCGTGGTGGTCGAGATCGGCGTTCTCCTCGCTCATGACCTTTAGCTCCCGCAGAATCTCCATCTCGGATAGGGGAGGGGGGAGCGTGAGCTCAGGATAGCGCACGCTCTCTGGCACGTCCAGGAAGAGGTCGCCGACGGTCTCCACCCCGATCTCGGCCAGCATCGCCGCTCGGTCGGAGTCGGTGTGGGGGATGTAGGACATCAGTGCCCTCCTTCCTCTTTGGCCACGTGCTCCTGGTATTCCTCAGGGCTCAGCAGGCCGTCCAGCTCCGAGGGGTCACTGGGGGTGAACTGGATGAACCAGCCCTCGCCAAAGGCGTCCTCGTTGACCAGCTCAGGAGAGCCGGACAGCTCCTCGTTGACCTCAGTGATCTCCCCGCTCAGTGGCATGTAGACGTCGGCGGCGGTTTTGACCGACTCCACCGTGGCGAAGACATCGCCCTGATCGAAAACATCGCCTACCTCCGGCAACTCAACATAGACCACGTCGGCAAGCTGAGACTGAGCGTAGTCGGTGATGCCGGCCGTGGCCAAGTCACCGACTACGCGCACCCATTCGTGGGTCTCCAGGTAGTGGCAATTCTTGTCTAATTTCATTTCTGATATCTCCTTTCCTTGGTTGGATATTGGCTATTTGATATTGGATATTCTTCCTCAAACTTCCGGCTCAGGGAAGCGGGAGAGGACGGTGGCCTTTTCATGGAGGAGCATTTTGTCTCCCAAAGCCATCTTTTCCACTGGCTTTGTCGGCGGGACTTTGTCGTGGGGGGCGGAAGACCTCGCTAAGGGGATGATGCCGATGGATGTGCCCTCGCGGTTGTACTTCTTGTCAACGTAGGCCAGGCCAATCTGGAATCCCTCGATGTCCAGAGCGCAACTGGTGACACGACCTATGTATTTGCCTCTCCTATCCACCACCACGTCCCCCAGCTTGGCCATCCTCACGCCCCTCTCGTTCATGCGGAAACGAAGCACCTCCATCGTCCGGGTGGCTTCTTTGTCCAGGAGGGCTTTCCTGCCGATGAAGTAGGGCTTGTGGAATTTCACGTAGGAGCCAAAGCCTGCCTCAATGGGAGAGATGTTGTAGGGGCCGGCCAGGTCGTGTCCGTGCAGCGGCAAGCCTGCCTCGGTCCGGGTCGAGTCTCTCGCTCCCAGGCCCGCTGGTTTGATGCCGTAGTCCTTCCCCTTCTCCAGGAGCAGATTCCACATCTTGGGGGCGTTATCGGGGTGCAGGTAGAGCTCGTAGGCGACGTCTTCCCCCGTGTAACCCGTGCGGGACACGATGAGGTCCATGCCCGCCAACTCCGTCTCAATGAACTCGGTTCTCCTGATCCTGGCCAGCTTCGCTCGCAGCTTTGTAGCGTGCGAAGCTAAGCCGTCGTCGGTCAGGCTCTGGAGGATGGCCAGGGAGTTGGGACCCTGGATGGCCAGGTCAACCCGCTGATCCTCCCCAGACAAGGGATCCTTCAGGTTTCGGATGATCGCGGGACCTTCGATCTCAATGTCCGGATGCTCTCTGTCTATCAGGCAGGCACCCGAATTGACGGCGTTCAGCCAGGCCAAATCCTTATCGGCATTGGAGGCATTGACGATCACCATGTAGCGATCCGCCGCCCGACGATAGATGAACACGTCATCAATCACGTTGCCATCAGGGTCGAGAAGGTAGGCGTATTGAGACTGGCCATCGCCTATCCAACGCACGTAGTTGGACGTGACCGCGTCGAGGAAAGCGGTGGCGTGTTCGCCGGCCACCTCCAGAACGCCCATGTGAGCCACGTCGAACAGCCCCGCTGTTTCCCTCACGGCCTTGTGCTCCTCGCCGACGCTGGTGTACCAGACGGGCATCTCCCATCCAGCAAATGGAATGACTTTCTTGGTTAGCTTGAGATGCTCTTCGTAGAGGCAGGTTCGCTTGAGCTCGCCTTCCACCTCTTGCCACTGCCACTCCGCTTTCTCCACCTTGGGCCGGACGCTCTCCAGGCTCTTCTGTCCCACGAAGTAGGGCTTGGAGACGTGGAACAGGGCATCGTGGCCGGCCAGATAGAGGGAGAGGCCGGACGGAGTTTTGAGTTTCGAGATTCTAGTTTTGAGATTTGAGATTTGAGATTGGATATTGGGTATTGCGTCTTCGTCTAAATCCTTCACTACGACCGGACCCTCGACCTTGCGGAAGATGTCGTCTTCATCGAACAGGATGTACCCGTCGGCGAGGCCGCGGAACCAGGCTTTTACCCTGTCGGTGTTGGCGGGGTTGGTTCTCACGACGTAGTGGTCGCGGCCCCATCGGTCCGGCTCCAGGCGCAGGATGGCGATGCTATCAATGAGCTGCCCCTGGGCGTCCAACAGGAAAGAACGCTGGCTCTCACCGGGGCGCAGCTTCGAGACATCGTTGGTGGATACCTGCTGCAAGAAAGGCGTAGCCCTCTCGCCAAACACCTCCAGCAGCCTCACGTCCGACGTTTGACGTTTCACGTTTGACGTTTCACGCAAGAAATAGTAATGAGGATAGCCGATCCCCTGGGCCGGGGTCTCCACCTCGGCTTCGCGGGCCAGCTCCTCCACTTCCAGTTTCACTCCCTCCAAGATGTCCAAGTCAATCTTCCCCCTCCATAGTGGCCCCGTCAGCCCCATGTAGGTGAAAGGCTTGATGTTGACGATGATGCGGTGGATGAGGTCGGCGATCTTGTCCATCTCTGCTTCGCCCATCCCCCGCTGGGTGAGCCAGGGTGTGCCCATACGGATACCGCTGGCCTCGCTGGCGTCGGCGTCGCCGGGGATGGTGTTCTTGTTGACCACGATGCCCGCCAGGTCCAGGATCCGGGCCGCAATCTCGCCCTTGAGAGGGAAGCCCTCGGCGGACTTGAGGGGGTTGAGACCAATCACCAGGAGGTGGGTGTTGGTTCCGCCGTAGGCCAGTTTCAGGCCGCGCTTCTGAAGTCCATCGGCCAGGGCCACGCAGTTGTCCACGATTCTGTCTTGTAGCTGCCTGAACTCCTCCGTCTGAGCTATCTGGGCAGCGACGGCGATGGCCGCGAACTTGTGCACGTGGGGTCCACCCTGCCGGCCGGGGAATACGGCGTTGTCTATCAGCTCGGCCAGGTCCTCATCGGTGGTCACGATCGCCGCTCCGCGCGGGCCGAAAAAGGTTTTGTGAGTGGTGAAGGTGGTGACATCGGCGATGCCCACCGGGTTGGGATACGCGCCGGCGATGGCGAGCCCTGCGGTGTGAGCGATGTCGGCCATGAGCAGTCCTCCGCAGGCGTCGGCTACCTCCTTGAATTTCTCCCAGTCAGGGGCCCAGGAGTAGGAGGTGAATCCGGCCACGATGAGCCTGGGCCTGTGCTCCAGGGCCAGCTCCATGATCTGATCGTAGTCCAGCTTTTCAGTGGCCCTGCTGGCGGCGTAGGAGACGACGTTGTAGCGGCGGCCGGAGATGTTGAAAGGGCTGCCGTGGGTGAGGTGTCCGCCCTGGGGAAGAGCCAGGCCCATGATGGTGTCGCCTGGATCGAGGAGAGCGCTGTAGACCGACAGGTTAGCGGGCGAGCCGGAGAGGGGCTGGACGTTCACGAAGATCTCGTTGGCCCTCACCCTGTCGTTGGCGAAACAGGCGGCCACTCGCCTTTGGGCCAGACACTCGATGAGGTCGGCGTAGTCAACGCCTTTGTAGAACCGCCGGTCGGCGTAGCGCCGGTAGTGGGCCAGCTCGTGGTCGAATTGGAAGAGTAAGTCTATCTCGTCTCGGGTCATCTGCAAGCGGGGATAGCCCTCGGCGTAGACGTTGTTAAATACGCTCCCCAGCGCCTCCCGAACCGGCTTGGGACAATAGCTCTCCGAAGGGATCATGATCAGCTTCCTGGCCTGCCTCTCTTCCTCGAAGGCGATCAGGTCGGCCACATCAGGATCCACCTCAGCCAGGTCTTTGCCGAAGACGAGATCCCAGTACTCTTGATTCTTTTCTTTCTTCATCGATCAGCACTCCTTTGTGTTTGTCTCTATATCGCTTTCAGCGACGCTTTGACGCGACGATAATCAACGCTGCCAATACGATGACAATAAAGCCCGCACCGCCTAAACCGAAGATCAGTGTTCTCGTGTTGAACCCACCAGTGCTCGGATCGATGTCCAGGTATACCATCTGTGAACTGAGGACTTCCTCGCCTGAAATCACTCTCAAGGTCACAACATCGAATCCGCTCTCAGTAGCTTTTAGTTTGAAAGTCGTTGCCTTTTCCTCGCCGCTCCCCATCTGTCCCAGTGAGATTGTTTTGCTGCTGGGCGATATGAGATCACCGCCAGTTAGCTCAACGGTCACCCTATCTGCAAGTGTGGGGCTAGTATTATTGACTTTCGTGTTGATAACGGAACACTCCCAGTCAAATTCGCGCGTCTTTGAGGTGCCGAGTGTTCCTTTGTTTGCACGAAGTTCAATACTTGCCCGAATCTCTAGTGCAAACGTCGCTCCTTCTTCTATCCTGTCGGGCAAAGTGTAGGACGAGATGATGATCGTCGGTGGAGAGGGAATGCTGGCAAGCTCAGGCAAGGTTGTCTCGATTGTTTCTCGATACTCGTTAATGGAGCCAAGAACGATGTTTGCCTGCTCCACCGTGCGTCTCTTGGCCTCAGCATCCTTGGGCTCCAGTAGATTGTCAATGAGATAGGCGTAGAGCATGGCAGTGTTCAAATTGAAGTCACTGCTCCCGCTGAACACTTGAGCGAACGATTCGCCGAAGCCAGGCTCGTCAATCTGTGCTGCGCCAGCCAGGATGGGCGCTCTGGAGACTTTGAATTGAGCTGAGAGCGACTCCTCAGCAGCGATGAGGTCAGGGATCAGTTCCATAAGAGCCTCGCGATCCCCATCCTGCACCGCTTTGAGCACTTCTTGCAAGGCTGCCTCGTAGTCGTCGGCGCTGATCTGCAAGTGTGCCCGTTGTGCATCCAAGTAACTCTGCCTTGGATCAAGCTCGGCTGCGTAGACAATGCCTGGCGTTGGTTCGCTAGGCACAGAGAGCGAAATCGTTCTCCTCACTTCGCTTGTGGGGAGCTCGTATGATCCTATGGGCATTGTTGGATCGAAAGCGCGGTCTCCTGCTTCATATACGCGGGGTGGAAGATGATACAGATGAGTCGCGCTATTGCCGGTTGAGACGAGCAGGACTACGTTGCCAACGAACTTGCTGAGGATGGAAAAGCCTTGGGCTATGACAGGGCCCACACCAGTTGGACCGGTCACGAGAGTCGCTAAATCGGCGAGGTCGGAGATCGTCTTAACAAGATCGGCTCCTCGCTTCATGTCCTCATGAATGGTGTGTGCCAGGTCGGTCTCGATCCCTACGTCCTCAATGAGCCACGCGACTTGTAACTGAGCCCGTTCATCCGTCCCTTTGACTGTGCTGCCTACGTTCTCAGGCTGTGCTCTTCTCACTCCCTCATCGAGGGCGGGTTGCGTTGTGGCAATGAGGGCGGTGATGAGTTCTTGGTCACCGACGAACCTTGCACTACCCTTCAAGATAACCTCGAGAATCGCGTCTTTTCCAGTCGCCTTCGCTTTGAGGTAGGTCACGATAGCCTCGCCTCCGCTTTCGACGGCGTTTCTGAGCCTCCCTTCTGGCATGAGATTGACTGCCAATTGGACGAAGTCGCTGATGACATCATAAGCCTTCCTCCTTGCCTGTATCAGCAATCTCCTTATCAAGTCCCCTACGACAGGCTGATCCGCTAGCGAATCAGCTATTCTTTCAATGGTATTGATAAAGCTGAAACTCACAGCCACAACGCTAACGACGTTGTCGGAAACATCATCAGCGGTCTGTGAGTAAGCCAGGTATATCTCCTTGGTGGCATCCTCTTGGAGCTTAAGGCGAAGGAACCCAGATGCCTCTTCTGGGCTTAACTCTCCTCTCTCACTCTTCGCTTTGACATTATCGAGGAGTTGCTGGGCTCCCCGTTCGTCGTACCCCAGCGTTGGAACATCAAGGGGTGGTAGCTCCAGGCCCAAGAAGTCGAAACTGGGGTTAGAGAGGAAATCAATGTTTGCTTGCTTTTCGGCGAGAGTTTCAAGAGGTACAATCGGGGTGATGGAAGGAGTAGGGGAAGGTAGTGGCTTGGGGGTAGGTATGAAGGTGGGTGTCGGAGTAGTCGGCACGGGAATCGGCACGCCTGACTTCGCAAATTTCTGGATGCGGTCGTTACCTGGCTCCACGACGTAGATGTAGCCCTGGGAATCAAGAGCAATGCCCTGAGGGAACCAGAATTGCCCCTCTCCACTTCCCCTGCTTCCCCACTCGGTGATGAAGCTCCCGTTTGAATCGAATTTCTGGATGCGGCAGTTACCCGAGTCTGCGATGTAGACGTAGCCCTGGGAATCAAGAACAATGCCGAAAGGGAGCCCGAACTGCCCCTCTCCACTTCCCCTGCTTCCCCATTTGGTGATGAAGTTTCCGTTTGAGTCGAACTTCTGGATGCGGTCGTTACCCGAGTCTGCGACGTAGATGTAGCCCTGGGAATCAACGGCAACGTCATTGGGTTCTTTGAATTGCCCTTCCCCGCTTCCCCCGCTCCCCCACTGGGTGATGAGGTTTCCGTTTGAATCAAACTTCTGGATGCGGTCGTTACCCGAGTCTGCGACGTAGACGTAGCCCTGGGAATCAAGAGCAATGCCGCCAGGGGACCGGAATTGCCCCTCCCCACTCCCCTCGCTTCCCCATTTGGTGATGAAGTTCCCGTTTGAATCGAACTTCTGGATGCGATGGTTCTTGTCGGCAACGTAGACGTAGCCCTGGGAGTCAACGGCAATGTCAGAAGGGACAAATGCACTTTTGAATTCCCCTTCGCTCCCCTCGCTCCTCCACTGAGTGATGAAGTTCCCGTTTGAATCGAATTTCTGGATGCGGTTGTTATCCGTGTCTGCGACGTAGACGTAGCCCGCGGAATCAAGAGCAATGCCTTGAGGGAACTCGAACTGCCCCTCCACACTCCCCTCGCTTCCCCACTCGGTGATGAAGTTTCCGTTTGAATCAAACTTCTGGATGCGGTCGTTATCCGTGTCTGCGACGTAGACGTAGCCCTGGGAATCAAGAGCAATGCCGTAAGGGAGCTCGAACTGCCCCTCCCCACTCCCCTCGCTTCCCCATTTGGTGATGAAGTTCCCGTTTGAATCGAACTTCTGGATGCGATAGTTGCCCAAGTCTACGACGTAGACGTAGCCCTGGGAATCAAGAGCAATGCCGCAAGGGGACCAGAATTGCCCCTCTCCACTTCCCCTGCTTCCCCATTTGGCGATGAAGTTTCCGTTTGCGTCGAACTTCTGGATGCGGTCGTTACCCGAGTCTGCGACGTAGACGTAGCCCCGGGAATCAAGAGCAATGCCGTGAGGGGACAAGAATTGCCCCTCTCCACTTCCCCTGCTTCCCCACTCGGTGATGAAGCTCCCGTTTGAATCGAATTTCTGGATGCGGTGGTTTTGGGTGTCTGCTACGTACACGTAGCTTTGGGAGTCAACGGCGACTCCCTGAGGGAACCAGAACTCCCCATCGCGATTGCCAAGCTGTCCCCAGGCAGTGATAAAGTTGCCATTGGAATCGAATTTCTGAATGCGGCAATTTCCTTCGTCCACCACATAAACGTTCCCATCATTGTCCACTGCCAGATCTACGGGCGTATTGAATTGCCCTTCTGGTGCTTGGGCACCCCACTTGAGCACAAACTCGTAGGTCTCGCTTTCTTGTAGCGGAGGCGCAGCGATGACCTGGGCAGGGGGCAGGACGGTAACCGTGAATATGGCGATAAGGGTCAAAGTGGTGAAAGTGAACGAGCGAATCCTAGCCATGGTTTAACCTCATGTTTTGGATAGGAGCAACTGACCTTTTGCACCGATCTTAAGGCCATATCTCTCCATAACATGCTCCAGGCGATTCTCCTCGATGAGCGCCTCTATTTCCTCCTGATGGTCCAAGTAGTAGCTGACAGCATCCAAAACGCCGGCAGGAGGTACGTGGGGATAGGCTTCCAGAATCTCATCAAGCGTCTCGCCGGCCTTGTAATGCAACACGATGGCACGCACCGGCACGCGAGTTCCTTTGATAATCGGTTCACCACTGGCAATGCCAGGCACGCGAACAATGTAAGGATGTTCTGTGTGCTTTGTTTCTAACTCAGTTGCAGGCGGTCTTGTTTTTCCCATAATTCTCATCTCCGTATCCACTTCGCCGCGCTTGTACTCCGCCCTCGCTTCCCTGATGTTGGCCAAGTATTTGGGGTCGGCCAACTCGCCGACGGTCTCCATCAAGTCCTCGAAGTCATCCATGTTGAGCAGTACGGCTGTGGGGAGACCATCCTTCTCAATCAGCAGGCAATCTTTGTTGTGCCGTATCTCCTCAGCCAGCTTTTCGAAATCCCTCTTGGCTTGTTTCAGGCTGACCCTCTTCATCATCTCATCCCCCTCTTTTGGAAGCTGGAAGACCAATCTCTAATACTACAACGAGACTTTGACACGGATCGTTTTTGCTCGTCGTGAATCAACGACGT
>CAZQDO010000120.1:0-13787 GCA_964592085.1 uncultured Anaerolineae bacterium
ACGCCCGCAGGGGACTTTCACCCCCTAGCTATCGCCCATGCCGGGCGTACAACAGAGAGTTGGCAATACCAGCTATCGCCAACACGATCAGCCCTGCCACGGCTTCTTCGGCTATGTTCTTCCAATTAAGGTCTTTCCAATCAGGCATTTCTCTTTCACAAGAAGAATAAGTTGTTTGCTTCTTTGCAAAGCGTATGGGAAACCTCAGTAGATGTCAAGTTTTCTTCACTGACAGTATTACGCGCGCTCGCCTTCAGTCGAAAACCACAGTCTCCTTCCCATGCAATTTATCCATGATTCTAGCTGTGATCAGCTCCAAATGGGAGTTGTTTTGGACGAAATCCAGGTTATCAGAGGGTATGGTCAGCATGGGGCAGAGGGTGAAACTATGGGCCCACTCCTCGTACAACACGTTAAGCCGCTCCAGGTAGTCGGTGGGAATGTCTTGCTCGAAATCACGGCCTCGTATGATGATGCGGTGTTTCAGCGTTGATACCGAAGCCTGCAGGTACACCACCAGGTCAGGAGGCGGCAGGAGCATGGTCAAGACCTCGTACAGCTCGCGGTAGCTGTGGTAATCCCGCTCGCCCATGTGTCCCTGTCGGTAGAGGTTCTCGGCGAAGATCTCGGCGTCCTCGTACACCGTGCGATCCTGGATCACGGAGTTGGGGCGGTTGAGAAGCTGGTGATGGTGGCGCAAACGCCGGGAGAGGAAGAAGACCTGGGAGTGGAAGGCCCACTTCTGCATGTCCTTGTAGAAATCCGCCAGATAGGGGTTATCGTCCACGGCCTCGTAGAAAGGCTCCCAACCCAACTGCTCGCTGAGGAGAGCTGTCAGGGTGGATTTGCCCACTCCCATGTTGCCAGCAATAGCAATGAATCTTTTCATCTCCAGGTCCTCCCCATATTCGTTTTCATCTTCTCCAGGTAGGCCTCCTCCAGGTCTACCTCCGTGTAGTTGGCCAGTTTCAGGATGTAGGCCAGGCAGTCGGCCAGCTCCTCTCGCAAGTGGGGCAAGTGCTCTTGCAGGGCCCGGTCCTGGGCCTCGCGACGGTTGCCCACCCTCTTGTAGTGCTTCTCCTGATCTACCCAGACCTGCTTCAGCTCTGCTCCCAGCTCACCCATCTCCTCCATCAGGCATAAGAAGTTAAAGTAAAGATCGGTCAGGAAGCCCTTCTCCCTGTCCAGCGCCAGGTGCCAGCGCTGGAAGTCGCCCAACCGCCGTCGGCCTTCCGTGAGGACCGCACGATCGGCCTCGTCCGGGGCTGGCCCGATTCGGGGCAAAGGCCGCTGATAAGTGCCCTTTTCCAAAGCCGACTTGATGTGGCCCACCACCTGGACCAGGTCCTGGGGATTGTGAACGAAGTCCAGCCTGTTGGTGTCTAAAGGAAGGACGGGAACTCGGTCGTAATCGGCGAAGAAGCGCTCGTACGTGATGCGTAGCGCCTCCATGTAGTCCCGGTCCATCTCTCGCTCGTAGGTGCGGTCGCGGAAGGCGATGCGTTTCATCAGAACATCGGTATCAGCCTTGAGGTAGACGATCAGGTCGGGGAGGGTGATCTTCTCGGCCAGGATGGCGTGAACCCGCTCGTACATCTCCAGTTCGTCGTCTTTCAGATTCAGGTAGGCGAAGAGCCGGTCCTTAGCGAAGGTATAGTCACTGACGAGGGAACCTCGCTGCAAGGTCGCCGGGACGACTTGTTGCTGGTGCCGATAGCGGCTCAACAAGAAGAAGATCTGGGTCTGGAAGGCGTACCTCTCCCGGTCGGCGTAGAAATCGCTGAGGAAGGGGTTTTCCTCAAAGACCTCCAGGAGCAGCTCGGCGGCGAATTCATCTCGTATCAGGCGGGCCAGGGTGGTCTTGCCCACCCCGATGGCCCCTTCGATGGCGATGTACACTTTCTCTGCCAACTTAGCCTCCTCACAGTTGCATAGTTACGTGCAGATATAGGATACCCCTTTCACTTTGAAAAGTCAAGCGTTTTTGGCCCTTTTCCGGAATTTTTAAGGTGCAACTTTTTGCGCTATAATACGTATATATCAGGGGAGGGCAGATGGAAGAGGAGAAGGCCTGGATCCAAAGGGCCCTGGCGGGTGATCAAGAAGCCTTTGCTTGTCTGGTGGGCGCCTACCAGACGGCTGTTTACAACCTGGCCTATCGCATGTTGGGTAACGCGACCGAGGCTGAGGACGCCGCCCAGGAGACTTTCCTGCGGGCCTACACCCGCCTGAATACCTATGATTCGGAGAGGAAGTTCTCCTCCTGGCTTCTGGCTATCGCTTCTCATCATTGTGTAGACCGTTTGCGCCAGCGACGGTGGGGCCGGTTGTCACTGGATGAATTGCCCCCCTGGCGCTGGCTGTCCAGCAGTAGCCGGCCTGAGGAGGTCATTATCCGAGGCGAGGAGCGCGACGAAGTACGCCGGTTACTGAACCAATTGCCTCCCCATTACCGGGCAGCAGTGATCTTGCGTTATTGGTATGACCTTTCGTACCAGGAAATCGCTGAGGCCACGGAGACCACCGAGAGCGCAGTGAAGTCCACGCTGTACCGGGCGCGGCAGATGCTGGCCCAGGGGAACCTGGCTCACCAGAAAAGGCAACCGGTGAGCTTGGCTCAAACGGCTGTGGCAGAGGGGTGAAAGATGACGAATTGTCAGGATGCAGGTCTGTTGATGTCGTTAGCATTGGACCAGGGTTTAACACCGGGCGAGGCTCGTGGCCTGGAAGAGCATCTCAAGCGGTGCCCAACTTGCCAGGAGGAATGGGAAGCCATGCAGCGAGTCTCACGCCTGTTTACTGATGCGCCGTTGATGGGCCCGCCCCCAGGCTTCACGGACAGGGTGATGCAGCGCTTGGCGCAACGCCAGGCCCGCAGGCAGAGGCTTTTGGCAGGGGCGGCACTGGTGGTGGTCTTCCTGAGCCTGGTGGCTTTGGCTCTGCCTGAGACCGTCAGGTGGTTGGCCGTGCTTTGGCAGGTGCTCACCGAGCCTTCTCTGTTGAGTCACGGTGCAAAACTGATGGCCCAGCTCCTCGACCTGGCCGAGTCTCTGGGTCGGGCTTGTTGGCTGATCATCGTTGCCCTTTCTTCCTCCCTCAGCCAGTCGGCCTTGTTAGGCTATTCCTTCCTTGTTCTTGCCTTGACTGCCCTCTGGATTCGCCTGGTGGCCGGGCGCCGTGGTGGGTATCAGCCAGTCGTCAACAATGTGTAGGGGGTGATGGGAAGCGAAAGGAAGTAACGAGTCAACAGGAAACGAGTAACGAGGGAAGCGCCGACTCGTTGCTCATTTCGAGAGAACGATCAAAAACAAAACATAAGGAGGTACTTACAGTGAAAAAGGTATTGCTTGCGTGTCTGTTGGGACTGTTGTTGGCTTTCTCGGCCACGCCAGTCTTCGCGGACGGAGACGGCGGAAGGATTATCCTCGGTGAGAGCTTCACTCTGGAGTCGGGGGAGCGAATGGACGGCGACCTGGTGGTCCTGGGCGGCAGTGTTGTCCTGGAGACGAGGAGCCGGGTTGAGGGCAATGTGGTGGTCATGGGAGGTAGCGCCAGGGTTGCCGGGGAGGTTGACGGTGACGTAGTCACCTTCGGCGGTAGCGTGGTGCTCCGCTCAACAGCCGTCGTGGATGGAGATTTGATCACCATCGGCGGCAACGTCCAGCGAGAAGTGGGGGCTGTCGTTAGGGGCAGTGAGGTCGAGGGCCTCGAATTCGAAGGCTTCCCTCGTATCGGGCCCTTTCCCACAAGACTGAGATTTGACCCATGGGGCAATCGCTGGTATAGTCCCATCTTCGATGTCTTCGGGGACATTATTGTGGCCCTGGCCCTGGCCGCCCTGGGCCTGTTGGTCGTCCTCTTCCTGCCAAAGCAGACGGAGGTGGTGGGCCAAGCCGTCCTCGTTGCTCCCTTGCCCAGTGCAGGCGTCGGCTTGCTGACCGGCGTGGTGGCTGTCGTCCTGATCATCTTGCTAGCCATCACCATCTGCCTGTCGCCGGTGGCCTTCCTTCTGGGAGTGGCTCTGCTTGTGGCTGGTCTCTTCGGCTGGATAGCCATTGGGTTGCTGGTGGGACGGAGGCTCCTGGAAGCCCTCAATGTCAGGGGCGTCACCGCTCTGATGGCTGTGGCAGCGGGCACATTGCTCATCTCCGTGCTTCAGGCCATCCCCTGTCTGGGAGATATCCTTGGCTTCGTCGTGGGCTGCGCGGGCCTGGGTGCTGTGGTGCTGACCCGCTTCGGCACGCAGACCTATCCTCTGTCCATGCCCGTTCCGCCTGCCCCACCTGCCCCACCAGTGCCGGTGCAGCCAGAAGAATTCGTGCTCGAAGAAGCTGAACCTGAAGCCGAGGCAGTCGAGTCGGAGGCTGAAGAGGTTGAACCCCAGGCTGAGGAGGCTGAGCCGGAGACCGAGGAAGAGGGTGCTTCTGAAGAATAACGTTGAGGTTAAAAAAGGGGGAGGGCGAAGAGCCCTCCCTTTTTATGTGGGTCCACTTCTCTGGCAGAAGCCGCCGATTGAAATCGGAGCTGCAGGGCGCTAACGCGCCGGGCGACCATCTGCACGGTCGCTACACTCGTCTGCGGTGGCTTCGTCGTGAGACCAGGCACGTGCCGTCTCGATTGTTGGATATTGTTGTGCCACACGGCCGTTACTATAGGAATGCAGTTGCGACCTATCTATCGGTAAGCACCGGCACTCTTCCATTTGGAAAATCACGCAACCATAGCGGTGGACATCATGATGGCCAATCCTCTGGAGGCTCGAGTATTTTGGGGTTTATTAGAAGGGTATGTAAGGAACTAGCAAACCCCTCCAAACCGGGATAGAGCGTAGCGCGTGTGATGTTCATCCGAAATAGATTGTGAAGTATCTCTTTCCGCATTTTTCGGTCGCTGGAGATGCGGAACTTGATGAGTGCACCAGGTGTGGCCCGTTTCAATGACGCAGATAGGTTGTCCTCAAAGGTGCGGCAGACGTTTGATGGAACCAAGAAAGTTCCTTGCTGGATTATCAGTCGCTGGTTGAAGCGAAAGGGGGTAACCTTAATCACAAACAGTTTCTGCCCGCAAAGGACTCGTTTGAACGTTGCTGCTTTCTGAAGGTTCCGATCGGTTTCGTCCACTAAGCGTATGATGTCAGGGTGCAAGGTGTCGTGGAGTTGGCTCCAGTTGAGGGCCCACACCGCTGTCTCGATATCGCGACCCGCACCGTCCAAGGCAAAGAATGCAGCGACATAGAATGAGTGGGTCCAGTCGAGTAGGCGAGTCGGGGCGCCATAGTGTTGCATCAGTGCCAGCCACTCCATGTAGTTGTCGGGCAACGGAAGGTACGGGAGGTACTGTTGGGCCTGCCGCTGGAATCGTCGGATGAGGCCACCCTCAATGCGACGAGCATCGGCGAGACTCAGACCGTACCAGTCTAGTGATCGCTCGAGGCTTGACTTTAGAGACCAGTTCGCAACACGCTGGCCCCGAAACACCCAGTCGCCGCGGGTTGTCAAGCAAGTGGCCTGATCTTCCAGTTCGGACCACTTCTCGAAAGCAGGCTTGGAGTTATCGGGAATGACGTGAATGCTGTTGGCAGTAGACATAGTGTGGCTCCTCTGCGACCGAACGGCGGGCGCATCAGCGCGCGGTGATGGCAGACGGCGCTAAACAGCATTTGAGTACACAGAATTCGTCTTTCCTTGCCATTTAAGCGTCTTAGACGGAATCCACCTAACCCACTCCCTGAGTTGCGTTTGCGGAAATCTCTGTATAAACTCCCATCCCGGCTCTTTTGCAAAGTGTGCGGGGTTGCCAGATGAATCCATTATAAAGTAGAGTCCCCAAAAAGTCAACCCGTACCGGAGGGAAAACTGTTGGCTCAAATGCGGCAAGATTAGAAAATTGTGGTATAATATGTCCGATTCCACTCTGGAGAGGAGAAGACCGGTGCATCGGGTGGTGGGGCCAAGGATGAAGTTAGAGGTGCGGGTGAATCGGCCGCTTACCTGGCTGGGACCGGCCTGGGCGGCTCTGTGTGGCGCTGTGGCCTCTGGCTGGCTGACCCTCAGCGGCCAGAATCTGCTGGTTTTGCTGATCGCTCTGTTCCTGGCCGATGCCCTCTGGGGGACCCTGTGGCATCTGATTGCTGAGACGGATTGGTTTGCCTCCTCCGATTGGCTCTCGCAGGCTCATGGGGCCAGTTTGACTGCCCTGCCCTACACCGCACCGGGCTCGCCCAGCCACCACGTCTTTGGGCGATGGAGCCAGATGAGGGCCTGGGGGCGAGGGGCCTTCCGGTCGAGGTCTGGCTCGGCTCTACTTGGCCTGGCGGTCGCCTTGCCTCTGACGTTGATCCTGGCCGTTATCCTGGGGCAGCGCGTCATCATTCTGACTGTGGCGGCCCTGGCCATCATGGTGCTGGCACTCCTTCGCGCGCGCCGGCACAGCTCGCCTCCTCCGTCCTCACGAGCCATCCTGGAAATGGGCTTTGCCTGGCTGGCCGGGCACACCGCTTTCGGACCTCTCACCTTGAAGTCGTTTTTGCTGGCAGCCCTCTACACGGTGGCCTATTATAGCTGCCTCAGGTTGGCCACGGGCAGTGAAAAACGCTGGCTAGTTTTGCTGAAGGTCACACAAGCTGCTGTCATCGCTATCCTCATCTTCTTGAAGCAGCCTGTCATAGCTGGCGTGGTGGGCCTCCTGCTATTGCCCCAGATGCTCTTGCAGCCCTTTCTTAGCCAGGGCGAAATGGCGCTTTGGTACCTGCGGCGGACAGGCCCCTTCCTGATGGCTGGGATGCTGCTGGCAGCGCTGGCGGTCCGCTAAGTCGGGGGGGCGGATTGACACTTGACGCTTGTTCTGTTTTGTGGTAGACTGAGTTCAGCGTTCCAGTAGTACAGGAGCAGAGTTCATCAACCATCCGCAGGAAGCACTTTGGTCGAGGGAACAGGCTAACATACTTTGGGAGGCATAAATGCTGAAAGTAAAGGGGGTCTACGACGGCGCAAAAGTGGTGTTGCTTGATCCATTGCCAATCCCTCCTCATACAACAGTTGAGGTTTTGATTGTGGGAGAGACCACAGACACGGAGTGGATCTATTGGCAACGACTCATTGATTTGGGGCTGATCAAAGAGATTCGCCCCCAACCTGCAGCCGAACAACCTTTTGAGCCCATTCGCGTGACCGGCACTCCTATCTCCCAAACCATCATTGAGGAACGGCGGTGATGGATCACTATTACTTCGACAGCAGTGCGCTCGTCAAGCGGTATGTTGCTGAGATCGGCACCGATTGGATGAATCGCTTGTGCGCAGTGGCCGCCGGCCATACTCTATACACGGTTCGCATCAGTGGCGCGGAGATTATCGCTGCACTGTTTCTGCGGACACGGACAGGTACGCTAGCTGTGTCTGATGCCCAGGCGGCTGCGGCACAGTTTAAGGCTGACTTCCGTAAAAGATACCAGATTGTAGAGGTAACGGAACGGCTGGTTGACTTGGCAATGACATTGGCTGAGAATTACGGTCTGCGTGGGTATGATGCTATTCAACTGGCCGCTGCGCTTGAATTGCAAACCGCACGAACAGCTCTCTCGCTTTCGGCAATTACGTTTGTATGCGCGGATGACAAACTGAATAAGGCTGCTGCTGCGGAGGGGCTTCCAGCGGAGAATCCAAACGACCACTGACGTGGACAAAGTCTTGATCTCAGTGCTGCATCTGCTGCAACGGAGTGATAGCGATTGCTTGGCTGCCTGGTTTGCAGGCTCAGACCCTTAGGGTTGCCAAAGCCCTAAGGGTCTCTTTATGCTTGACATTCCTCCCCTTAAGCATTATACTTCTATCAGCGACTTTTTAGGAGGCAAACATGAAACACTTTCTTACCATCGCTGATCTATCAGCAGACGAAGTCTGGCAGGTCTTAAGCCTGGCCAGAGAACTCAAAGAGGAATGGCAGGGAGGCGGCAATAAGCCCATCCTGAAGGACAAGACGCTGGGTATGGTTTTTCAGAAGCCCAGCCTGCGGACACGGGTGTCCTTTGAGATGGGGATGATTCACCTGGGAGGCCAGGCTCTCTATATCGCGCCGGACGAGATCAAGCTGGGAGTGCGGGAGAGCGTGCCAGACGTGGCCAGAGTACTGTCCCGCTACGTGGACGGTATCATGGCCCGGGTTTTCTCGCATAGACATATTGAAGAGTTGGCCGCTTATTCCCGAGTGCCGATCATCAATGGCCTGTCCGACTACAACCATCCCTGCCAGGCATTGGCGGACTTTCTCACCATCTGGGAGAAACAGGGAAAGCTACAGGGTTTGAAGCTGGCCTACGTGGGCGACGGCAACAACGTGGCTGTCTCCTTGCTGTTCGCTGCCACCAAAGTGGGCATGGATATCGCTTTGGCCTCACCAGAGGGGTATGAGCTGAACGACGACGTTGTGGAGCTAGGCCAGGAGTTTGCTGCCCAGAGCGGGAGCAAAGTCGAGTTGGTGCGCGATCCCGCCGCTGCCGTGCGCGGGGCCGACGTGATCTACACCGACGCTTGGACCAGCATGGGGCAGGAAGAGGAGACCGAGAGACGCCTGAAGGTCTTCCCACCTTATCAGGTCAATGCGGCCCTGGTCGCTCAGGCCAAGCCCGACGTCATCGTGATGCACTGCCTGCCTGCCCACCGTGGCCAGGAGATCACCGACGAGGTGGCCGACGGGCCACATTCGGTTCTCTTCGATCAAGCAGAAAACCGTATGCACGCCCAGAAGGCGGTCCTGGCGCTGTTGATGAGCTAGGGATCAGGGCTTATCCCTAGTCACTTACCTTTGAACTTTAGGATGGAGAACTGGCTTGTCCGATATTCTCTGGGTATTTACCCGCCTAAGCTGGCAGAGTGTAATTGACATCATATTGGTGACCCTGGTTTTCTATGCGCTGCTCCGCTTGATGCAGGGCACTCAAGCAGTGCAGTTGCTGCGGGGCGTGATCATCGTGATCTTGCTGACCATCCTCGTCACCAGCGTCCTGAACCTAACAGCCTTCAGTTGGCTTATCGGCAAAGCGCTCTCCGCTCTTTTGGTCGCTATCCCTGTGATTTTCCAGCCCGAGCTGCGGAGAGCGCTGGAGCGCGTGGGGCGGGCAGGGTTCTCGGTGAACCGCCAGGAATCCACTGTCGCGCGGGTGATCGAGGAAGTAAGCCAGGCCTGCCAGCACCTGTCGGAGCGTCGCCACGGAGCGCTCATCGTCCTGGAGCGAGAGACGGGTCTGCAGGAATACATTGACACGGGGACAAGAGTGGGCGGACAAGTCTCCACAGGGCTCCTTTTGACCATCTTTTTCCCCAACACCGCCCTGCATGATGGGGCGGTCATCATCCGCGAGGACGAGATCGTCGCAGCGGGCTGCGTGTTGCCTCTGGCGGGCGATATTATGTCCGATCGTCAACTGGGACTCCGCCATCGGGCGGCGGTGGGCGTAACCGAGGAGACCGACGCCATCGCCATCGTCGTCTCCGAGGAGACGGGCATCATCTCCATCGCTCACAACGCCCGCATGGTTCGGCGCCTCGATGTGAAGCGATTGAAGAACATCTTGCAGGCTTTTTACAAGCCGCAGCTAGAGAGGGCCTTGCCACGCTGGTTGGATTGGGTCGGGCGACTAACAAGCAGGGTGTAGGATATGATTCGTCGGATTTTTAACGATTTCGGTTCAGTGACATTGGCCATCATCTTAGCGTTCACTGTCTGGGTGGTGGCCACCAACGAACAGAACCCCAGCATCAGCGATGCTTTCCCTACGAGCATACCCATCCAGGTGGTGAATAAGGCCGAGGGCATGGTCATCTTCCCAGAAGTCGCCAAGAGCGTCAAGGTTACCGTCCGAGCGCCTGAGACCAGTTGGGGAAGGTTGACTGCCGAGAAGTTCGAAGCCCTGATTGACCTGAAAGGGTTGTCCGCCGGACGGCATGACGTCGAGATCCAGGTCACCTGCACCGATCGGTTCGTTGAGATCTTGGATAAACAGCCTCCTGAGGTCAGCGTCCGGCTGGAAGAGTATAGGGAAAAAGAGCTAGACGTGCAGGCCAAGCTCATGGACAATCCCCCGCTAGGCTACATGGATCGGACACCTAGCATTACCCCTTCTAAAGCGAAGGTTAGCGGGCCAGCCTCCATGGTTGATCAAGTGAGTGATTTGGTGGCCGAGGTTTATCTGGCGGGAGCCAAAGAAACCGTGGTTCGGCCTGTGGACCTCTCAGCGCGGAATGAGGAAGGCGAAGCCATAGGTTGGGTGGATATTACCCCATCTGAGGTTGAGGTCCAGGTACCTATCGAGCAGAGACGTGGATACAAAGAAGTATCCGTGAGGCCCATCGTGGAGGGACAGGTCGCTTCTGGCTACCGCATCAGCAACGTTTCGGTCGAGCCGTCCAGTACGACCATCCTGGGTAGCCCGCTGGTCATCGAGGGGATCCCCGGCTACCTGGAAACAGTTCCCATAACCGTCAGCGATGCCAGTGCTGATATTGTCGAGCGGGTTGCCCTGACTCTGCCCCAGGGTGTTACCGTGCTGGGTGAGCAATCTGTCCTCGTTACGATCAACGTGATGGCCATCGAAAGCAGCCTGACGCTCCAGCGGGAGTTGGTCATCCAGGGATTGCAGCCAGGCTTGAATGCCACGCCATCGCCCAGGGTGGTGGACGTCATCATCTCAGGCCCCATACCCAAGCTGGATGCATTGAAGCCGGAGGATGTGCAGGTCGTCCTGGACCTCTACGAGTTGCAGCCCGGCACTTATAAGATAACGCCCGATGTCTTCGTGCCCGAAGGACTCAAGGTGGAAAGTATCTTGCCGGACACTGTCGAAGTGGGGATAGGTTTTGGTTCCACCGCCGTTCCGACCCAGACGCCACAGCCAACTGAGACGCCGCAGCCAACTGAGACACCACAGCCTGTCGAGACGCCGCAACTTGTCGAGACGCCGCAACCAACCGAGACACCACAGCCGACCGAGACGCCGCAGCCTGTCGAGACAGCAGAACCCGTTGAGACGCCCACCCCCACGCCGCCGCAGCCCACCCCCACGATCACGCCCGAACCCTCTCCGACGGCTACACCTGCTCCCCTGGCCGAGTGCCTCAATCCCGGTGCCCGCCTCACCTATCCCACCGTGAATGCCATGTTGCAGGGCATCGTCCAGATCACGGGCTCTGCCTACGTTGAGGACTTCGACTATTACAAGTTTGAGTTTCGCTACGAGGGGGCATCCGACTGGTCGTTCCTGCAACGCTTCGAAGGGCCTGTGGCTGATGGGCTGTTAGGCATCTGGGATACCTCGGCTTTGCTGCCTGGAGATTACTGGTTCCGTTTAGTAGTAGTCAAGAATGACGGAAACTTCATCGAGCCTTGCCAGGTACCGGTCGTTATTCAATGACCAATGACAAATGAGCCAATACCCAAGAGGAGGCGGTCAGAAACCAGGTTTTTATACCCTTTGCATCCAGAACGTCCTCAATTGTGCACGTTTTCAAAGTCTAGGATGAGCACTCTGGAGCGAAAAACCTGGTTTCTTTCACCTTGAGATTTATCATGTCTAAGCCCATCGTGGCCATCGTTGGCCGGCCCAACGTTGGCAAGTCAACCCTCTTCAATAGACTGGTTGGGGAGCGACTGGCCATCACCCATGAGTTGCCAGGCACCACCCGCGACCGCCTCTACGCCGAAGCCGAGTGGGGCGGGGTGAGCTTCATCATGGTGGATACAGGTGGACTGGAACTCACCTCTGAAGACAACCTCATGGCCCACGTGCGAGCCCAGGCACAGATAGCCATCGCCGAGGCCGATGTGATCCTCTTCCTGGTTGACGTGAAGGACGGGCTGACGGCGGGCGACGAGGAAGTAGCCCAGGTGCTCCGTCGCACGGCCAAGCCGGTATTGCTGGCCGTCAACAAGGCCGAAAGCCGAGCCCGCCGAGACGACGTGGTGGAGTTTTACGCCCTGGGACTGGGTGAGCTGTATCCCATCTCGGCCCTGCACGGCACGGGCACCGGCGACTTGCTGGATCAGGTAGTAGGCGCGTTCCCTATTGAGGAGGAAGAGGAGGAGCTGGAGGCGATCAAAATCGCCATCGTGGGGCGGCCCAACGTGGGCAAGTCCTCCTTGCTCAACAGGCTGCTGGGCCAGGAGCGATCCATCGTCCACGATGTTCCCGGAACTACCCGGGACGCAATTGACACCCAGGTAGAGTGGGAGGGCGAGCCGGTGGTGCTCATTGACACCGCTGGCATCCGCAGGAAAGGCCGCATCCAGCGTGGGGTGGAGAAATACAGTGTGCTGAGAGCGCTGAGGGCCGTAGATCGCGCCGACGTGGTGCTGCTCCTCATAGATGCGGTGGAGGGAGCCACTGCCCAGGATGCCCACATCGCTGGCTATATCCTGGAAGAAGCCAAAAGCGTGGTGGTGGTGATCAACAAATGGGACCTGGTGGTGAAAGATACTTACACCATGCAGATTTACCTTGAGCACGTATACAACGTCCTGCGCTTTCTTGACTACGTGCCCGCGATCTTCATCTCAGCGCTGACCGGCCAGCGGGTGGATCAGGTGCTGCCCGCCGCCTTGCGCGTTCAGGAGGCGCGCTTTGTCCGCATCCCCACCGCCGATCTGAACCGCATCCTGCAGGAGGCCGTGGCTCGTCACTCCCCGCCCAGCAAGGCCGGTAAGCGCCTCAAGTTCTACTACGCCACCCAAGCAACCGTTGATCCCCCCACTTTTCTGTTCTTCGTCAACGACCCCCGCCTGGTGCATTTCTCCTACGAACGCTACCTGGAGAACCGACTCAGGGAGCATTATGGTTTCCTGGGAACGCCGCTGAGATTGAGTTTCAGGAAGCGTGGCAAGGGATAGCCTATGAGATGTCTTTCTTGCCCATCATTATTTGAGCCCTTTGGGCACAAGCCGTGGGAAGGAGGAAAATCTATCATGGACAAGACGACACAGGCACACACATTTGCCAAAGGATTGACCCGGGTTGTAGCCAGCCTGTCTTCTCTCTTGATCATTGCCGGGCTACTCCTGACACCGACACGCCAGCCAGAGGCTTATGCCGCCGGCCCGCTCACCTTCGCCGGCAAGGTAGACTACGTCGTGGGCGATCAGCCTTTCTCCGTGGCGGTGGGCGACTTCAACCTTGATGGAAAGCCCGACCTCGCCGTGGCGAACTACGGCACTCACAACGTGAGCGTGCTGCTGAACAACGGCGACAGCACCTTCACCCCCAAAGAGGATTACGACACGGGCCTTATGCCCTTCTCCGTGGCGGTGAGCGACTTCAACCTTGATGGAAAGCCCGACCTCGCCGTGGCGAACGCGGCCACCCACGACGTGAGCGTGCTGCTGAACAACGGCGACGGCACCTTCGCCCCCAAGGTGGACTACCCCGTGGGTAATACTCCCAGAGCCGTGGTGGTGGGCGACTTCAACGTTGATGGCCAGCCCGACCTCGCCGTGGCGAACGCGGGCAGTGCCGACGCGAGCGTGCTGCTGAACGACGGCGACGGCACCTTCGACGACACCACGGGGGACGGGAACTACCCCGCGGGCGATGGGCCCAGATCCGTGGCGGTGGGCGACTTCAATCTTGATGGCAAGCCCGACCTCGCCGTGGCGAACGAGCGCAGTGCCAACGTGAGCGTGCTGCTGAACAACGGCGACGGCACCTTCGCCCCCCCGGTGGACTACGACACGAGCAAGTGGCCCTTCTCCGTGGCGGTGGGCGACTTCAACGGCGATGGCAAGCACGACCTCGCCGTGGCG
>CAZQDO010000121.1:0-13656 GCA_964592085.1 uncultured Anaerolineae bacterium
CCCCACTCCTACCAGCACCCCCACGACTACACCCACCGCCACGGCGACGCCCACAGCCACCGCCACGGCGACGCCAACTCGGACGCCCACAGCCACGCCTACAATGACACCTACACCTACGGCCACCCCTGAAGACTGGTATAGAATCTACCTGCCTTTGATCTTGAGGAACTGGTGAACCATAGACAGTCGCCGGGTTCTGTGGTATAATCACGACAAGAGAAAAGATCACTCATCAAGGAGGCTTACATCAGCTGTCGCCTTAGTCGCCCTGGGCTTCGGCGTAGGACGGCTATCGGCCGCAGTGGGAACGCTGGATTCCCCCGATGTGCCTGGGAATACTTGGCGACTGTGTGGACCGAATCGGGAGCGATGGCAATGCCCAAAGGCCCGGCACCTCTGAGATGCCATGCACTTGCTCTACCTTCGTGGACTCTTTGGGGTTGTGTAGGATTGTGCACATCGGGAACCCCGGCCTGGATTTCGGGGTACAGCCGGGTTCGTCGTGCCGAGCGAGGCCCCCGATGCTTTGGTCGAGAAAGAGGTTGTTACTACACCCCCGACAGTCGTGGCGTCGAAGCGCCGGTGGAGGCGGTGGTGGAGTGAGCCCGTGCGTTTTTGATTACCTGGAGGGCGACCCTGGACAAAACCAAAGTTTTGTGGTATCATTGGCACAAGTATGGAAACCCGCCGCGAATGCACCCGTATGGCAGAAAGCGATAGAGTTTCTCAGTAGCCGCCGAAGGCTTCTTTGCGTTGGCAATGATTCTGCTTTCGGCTGTTGTCTTTCTGTGATCAAGAAGATAGCCATGAATTAGGCGAGCAAATAGACATCGTAGGAGGAGACTACCGTGCAGTGCAAATACAATTTGCCCAAGCTGTTCTTGGCCGTTTTGATAGTCTTTTTCGTTACCGGAGTGCGATTCCAGAAGCCGTCATTAGCTGTGCTTGTCACCGGTAGTGCCCTGGACCCGTCTGGCGGGTTGAAGGTGCTAGAAGCCTACGGCAAGTTGCCCCTGAGCTTTGAAGCCAATCAGGGCCAGACCGATGGCCGGGCGAAGTTCCTGTCCCGTGGCAGCGGTTACACCTTGTTTCTCACTCCCAAGGGGGCGGTGCTGTCCTTAAGCCAGCCTGACGCACACGCTGTGCTGCGCATGCAACTCCTCGGCGCCAACCCCGATCCCCTGATGGTGGGGCTAGACGAACTACCCAGCAAGGTTAACTACTTCATCGGCAATGACCCGAAAACCTGGCGCACCGGTATCCCCACCTACACCCGGGTTCGGTACGAGGACGTCTACCCTGGCGTGAATCTGGTCTACTACGGCAACCAGGGGCAACTGGAGTACGACCTGGTAGTGGCTTCCGGCGCCGACCCCAAAGCCATCCGGCTCCGCTTTGAGGGCGCGGACAAGATCAGTCTGGACGACCAGGGCAACCTCATCGTGCACATCGCCGGTGGCGAAGTCATCCAGCACGCCCCTGTTATCTATCAGGAGGTAGGTGGTGCCAGACGGGAAATCTCCGGTGGCTACGCGCTCCAGGGCGAGGGTCGAGTTGGCTTTCAGGTGGCTGCCTACGATGTTGGCAGTCCCCTGGTCATTGACCCGGTGTTGGAATACGCCAGCTACCTGGGCGGCAGCGACAGCGACGAAGGTAACGGCATCGCCGTGGGCGCCGATGGCAGCATCTACGTCACGGGCCAGACTTCGTCGGACGACTTCCCTACGGCGAACGCTGCTCAGGGCAGCAGGGGCGGCAACATTGAGGCCTTCGTCACGCGGCTGAGCGCCGATGGCTCCAGCCTCGTCTACTCCACCTACCTCGGCGGCGACAACGACGACGTCGCCGAAGCCATCGCCGTGGACGCCCAGGGAAATGCCTACGTCACGGGCCGGACGTCGGACGACTTCCCCACCACGACGGGCAGCTTCAACGAGACCCGTCGTGGCCCCAGAGACGCCTTCGTGGTCAAGCTGGATCCCAACGGCTCCGCCCTGCTATACTCCGGGCTCCTGGCCGGCGGGCGCAGTGAGGAGGCTTACGGCATCGCCGTGGATGGCGACGGCAACGCATACGTGGCAGGCAAGACCGATTCGGACGACTTCCCCACCACGCCAGGCAGCTTCGATCCCACATTCAACGGCAACACAGACGCTTTCGTAACCAAGTTGAACGCCGCCGGCTCTGCTCTGGTTTACTCCACCTATCTGGGCGGCAGCGGCGAGGCCTCCAGCGGCACCGATGGCGGCATCGGCGTCGCCGTGGACGGCACCGGCAACGCCTACGTGACGGGCTGGACCGGATCGGAGGACTTCCCCACGACGCCGGGCGCCTTCCAGACCGCCCTGGCTGCGCCGGGCTATGATGTCTTTGTGACGAAGATGAGTACGGATGGCTCTGCCCTGGTCTATTCCACCTTCCTGGGCAGTACCCGCTTCGACATGGGATTCGGCATCGCTGTGGATGCCGCAGGCCATGCCTACGTCACGGGCGCGGTTGGCTTCGACGATTTCCCCACCACAGCCAACGCCTTCCAGACCAGCCGTGGCGGTTCTGCCGGTGACACGGACGCGTTCGTCACCAAGCTGAACGCTTCCGGCTCCGCCCTGGACTGCTCCAGCTTCCTCGGCGGCAGTGGGGTGGAGAAGGCCACCGGCATCGCCGTGGACGCCGCCGCCAACGCCTACCTCACGGGCTGGACCGCCTCGGTCAACTTCCCCATCGCCCGTCCCATCTCCGGCGGCAGCGAGAACCAGGACGGCGATGTGTACGTGACGAAGGTAGCCACCGTTGGCTGCGACATCGTCTATTCCAGCTTCCTCGGCGGCAGCGGCCGCGACCGCAACGGCGGCGACGCCGGGGATCCCGACGGCAATCTCATCGCCGCGGACGCCGAGGGGTGCGCCTACGTGACAGGTCGGACCCGTTCGACCGACTTCCCCACGACGTCGGGCGCCTTCCAGGCCGCTTTCGGCGGTGGCGTTAACGATGCCTTTGTGGCAAAAATCTGCCCCGGGCTTTTCGTCTATCTTCCTCTTGTGGTCAAATAAGAAGTCATGCGCGATCGTTGGGAAAGAGAAAAACATTGAGAGGGAGGAACAGCTTCTACGTCACACCCAGCGACGTATCCGGGTTTGACTTTTATCTCCCTTTGTGCTATCATATCCCCAGACTTGAGAGGGGACTGGAGATGACTGGCGAGCCGCGAGACGAGGCTATCGAAGGCAGTTTCTTGGGGCGTGAGGACTACTTTGCCTACTATTATGCCTATGCCCAGGTATCAGGCAAGCTGCTTCACGCCCGGAAGACACCGCACCCTTAAGCTATAACCGTTCATCAATAACATCAAGAAGCGTGGAGCAGAAAAGCCCACGCTTTTTTGGTTTATCCGGGAGGCAAAGATGCACTGTCGTGGTATTCGAGGAGCAACCACTGCGAAAGAGAACACCGCCGAGGCCATTCTGGCTGCCACCAGGGAGCTCCTGGAGCGCATCGTCGAGGCCAATGACCTGAAGGCAGAAGATGTGGCCAGCGCTATCTTCACCACCACGCCCGATCTGACGGCCGCCTTCCCGGCCCAGGCGGCGCGGGAGATGGGTTGGTACGACGTGGCTCTCCTCGATACCCAGGAGATACCTGTACCGGGCAGCCTGGAAAAGTGCATCCGAGTCCTCATCCACTGGAACACGGAGAAGGGCGCAGCCCAGGTTCGGCACATCTATCTCAAAGGAGCCCAAACCCTGCGGCCGGATTGGAGGTATCCGCTATGATCATCATCATGAAAATGGGGGCGGGAGAGGAGAGGATTCAAGAAGTAGTGGCCCAGATAGAGGAGCTGGGGTTTCAAGCCCACCTCTCCCGGGGCGAGGAGCGCACCATCATCGGCGTCATCGGCGACGAGCGCCCTGTCAGCCCCCACGTCTTCGAATTGATGGAGGGCGTGGAGAGGACAGTGCCCATCCTCCAGCCCTTCAAGCTGGCTAGCCGCGACTTCAAGCCCGAGGATACCATCATCCCCATCAACGGGATGCGCATCGGCTCGCAGGAGGTGACGGTCATGGCCGGCCCCTGCGCCGTGGAGAGCCGCGAGCAGATGATGGAGGCGGCCAGGGCGGTCAAGGAGGCCGGGGTCCGAATCCTGCGCGGCGGGGCTTTCAAACCCCGCACCTCACCTTACAGCTTCCAGGGCTTGGGGCGGGAGGGCTTAGAGATCCTGGCCGAGGTTAAAGAGGAGACCGGGCTGGCTGTCGTCACCGAAGTCATGGCCCCTGAGGATGTGTCCCTGGTGGCTCGCTACGCCGACATCCTCCAGGTCGGGGCTAGAAACATGCAGAACTTTAGCCTGCTGAACGCCGTCGGCGAGTCCAAGATGCCCATCCTCCTCAAGCGGGGGATGATGGCCACGTTGGAAGAGCTCCTCATGGCGGCTGAGTACATCCTCTCCCACGACAACTACCGCGTCATGCTCTGCGAGCGGGGCATCCGTACTTTCGAAAAGTACACCCGCAACACCCTGGACATCAACGCCGTGCCCGTCCTGAAGGGACTGACCCACTTGCCCGTCATCGTTGATCCCAGCCACGGCACGGGTAAGTGGGAGCTGGTGGGGCCTGTAGCCAAAGCAGCGGTGGCCGCTGGAGCCGATGGATTGATCGTCGAAGTGCATCCCCATCCCCAGCGTGCCCTCTCCGACGGGGCTCAATCGCTGAGGCCAGAGCGGTTTACTCAGTTGATGAAAGAGCTGCGACGGGTGGCGGAGGCAGTGGGGAGAGGGTTGGGGTAACAGGCAACGAGGCGATGAGGCAATGAGGCAACGAGTCTGATGGGTCTTAAGGATACGCGAGTGGCCGTCGTCGGTTTGGGGCTGATGGGGGGGTCTCTAGCCAGGGCTTTGAAGGAGCGGAGTGCCTGTCGAGAGGTGTGGGGGGTGGCTCGACGCGAGGAGACGGTCAAGGAAGCCTTGCGGCGTGGCTTCATTCACGCGGGTACCTGCCACCTGGACGAGGGGGTAGAGCGTGCTGACCTGATCGTGCTGGCCACTCCGGTGCGGACCATCTTGAAGCTTATGCCCCAGGTGGGGCCTCTTGCTCCCACGGGCTGTGTGCTGATGGATTTGGGCAGCACCAAGGCCGAGATCGTCGAAGCGATGGAAGCGTTGCCACCTCACATCCAGGCCGTCGGCGGCCACCCCATGTGTGGCAAGGAAGTGTCGGGCGTCGTCGCTGCGGAGGCTGACCTTTACGAAGGGGCAACCTTCGTGCTCACTCCCCTTCGACGGACCAGCCCGGAAGCGCTGGTGCTGACTCAAGAACTGGTCGAGGCCGTCGGTGCGCGACCCTTGTTAATGGACGCCGGACGCCACGACCGCTTGGCGGCCGCTGCCAGTCACCTTCCCTATCTCCTGTCGGTTGGCTTGGTGGCAGCGACCGAGGAGGTAGCTGCAGAGGACGAGTTGGTCTGGGAACTGGTCGCCAGCGGCTTTCGCGACACCTCGCGCCTGGCGGCCAGCGACGTCACCATGATGCTGGACATCCTGCTCACCAACCGCCAGGCGGTGGGAGAGACGTTATCTCGCTTCGCCCATCAACTCAGCACCATCGCCCGCTTGCTAGAGGATGACGAAGAGGGATTGCAAAGTTTACTGGAGCATGTGTGCAAGAGACGAGGAGGGATGTTTCAGTGAAGCTGACCATTAGACAGGCTGAGAACTTGAAGGGCCGGGCCAAAGTCCCCGGCGACAAATCCATTTCCCATCGTGCTCTGCTGCTGGGTGCGATAGCGGAAGGCCCCACCCGGATCCGTAATTTCCTGCCCGCGGCCGATTGCCTGGCTACCTTAGCCTGTGTGCAAGCGATGGGTGTCGAGGTGGAGAGACTATCCGAGACGGAGTTGATGGTGCAGGGGCAAGGTCTGCGTGGTTTGATGGAGCCGAAAGATGTCCTGGATTGTGCTCGTTCGGGTACGACTATGCGTTTGTTGGCGGGGCTTCTGGCGGGCCAGCCTTTCTACAGCGTGCTGACGGGAAACGAGCAACTCCGCCGCCGGCCGATGGGTCGCATCGCCGAGCCCCTGAGACGGATGGGGGCAACCGTGTTGGGTCGCGACCATGGCCGTCTGCCTCCCTTGACCACCCTCGGTGGAAATCTGCACGGCATTGAGTACGAGTTACCTGTAGCCAGCGCTCAGGTGAAGTCGGCCATTTTGCTGGCGGGCCTCTACGCCGATGGCCCCACGGTGGTCCACGAGCCAGGTCCTGCCCGCGACCACACCGAGCGGATGCTGGCTGCCATGGGCGCAAATATCCAATACCCAATATCCAACATCAGAGTTCAAAGTTCAAAGTTGGCCTCCCTGGACATCCTTGTGCCAGGAGATATCTCCTCGGCGGCTTACTTCATCGCTGCCGCTTGTCTGGTGCCTGGGTCGGAGGTGGTTATCAAGGGAGTTGGTGTCAATCTCACGCGCACCGGCTTCTTAGATGCGCTGAGAGAGATGGGAGCGGACATCCTGGTGGAGAATCGGCGGGAGGTGAGTGGCGAGCCGGTAGCCGACGTGGTTGTTCGAGCCGGGGGGCTAAGCGGCATAGCAGTCAGAGGGGACCAGGTGCCCAGGATGATTGACGAATTTCCCATCCTGGCTGTAGTTGCTACCCAGGCACAGGGAACGACGGTGGTGAGCGATGCCGCAGAATTGCGAGTCAAGGAAACGGATCGTATCGCGAATATCGCCGTCGAGCTGCGCAAGCTGGGAGCACACATTGAGGAGCGGCCCGATGGCTTCGTGGTGCAAGGGCCGATGCGACTGGTGGGAACCCAGGTCAACAGCCACGGCGATCATCGCCTGGCCATGTCCCTGGCCATAGCCGGTCTGGTAGCCGGAGGGGAAACGACAATCGAGGGTGTGGAATGTATCGCCGATTCGTTCCCAGGTTTTGAGAAGGTTCTAACAGACTTGGAGGGCTGAAGCAAATTACCTTTCCCCGGCCATATGCAGCACTTTGCGATAGAGGTTTTTGCTCATTCGAAACGGCGTTTCGCTAAGGCTGTCCAAAAGTGGCCTGACAACCGTGATTAGTCCCGTTTCCTTTCCCATGAGGAGCACACCCAACGTCCCTGTCACGGTGAGGCCAACGGAACGTGCTTTTCTTCTGGCCAACTTTTCATCAATTAGGATGCGGACGGCTTTCAACTCCTTGGCCAAAACAAGTGCTTCGCCTTCACCTTGATCCAGTTCGTCTTGCAGGAGGTTAACTGCCAGGTGATCCTGAACTTCTACGACTTTTATCCAGTCAGCCTCCCTTGTTTCTTTAGCACCTGGCTGATCCTTACCTTGTATCACCACTTCGTTGTAGACAGCAGAGGGGATAACTACCTCGCTGAACAGATCTTTCAACAGTTGAAATCTGCCTATTGAGGCCAAGCCGACCAAGGGGCCTGAGTTTGCTACGACTACTTCGGAGAGGCTTGCAGTTTTTTCCATTCCCTGACTGCCCTGAATTCTTCTTCTAGCTCTTGGTCGGTGTAATCGAAATAGGGTATGCCTTGCTCTGCGAGGAGACTGATGAAATCTAGCTTCCGCATACCCAAAAGTTCAGCAGCCTTGCCTGCAGAGATCCTTTCCCTCTTATACTGCTCTATGACGAATGATCTCTTCATCGTTTCAACGGCTTCTCCTTCTGATAGGCCCAGGGTTAGAAACATCTCTTTCGGCATCGGCACTTTTAGTGTTATGGTATCCATCGCACACCTCCTGGCCGTTTTCACTGTAATCATAGCACATTTGGGGGTAAAATGCAATCTGTGAGCATGAACTTGTTATCGGTCATCACTGGCGGAACCAAACTCGTTGGCCTTATTGGCTGGCCTGTGGAGCACAGCCTCTCGCCAACCATGCACAATAGTGCCTTTGCCGTGCTGGGCCTGAATTGGTGCTACGTGCCCTTGCCTGTGCCTCCAGAGCGATTGGGGGAAGCAATTGCTGGTCTACGGGCTTTGGGTTTCGTAGGAGCCAACGTCACAGTGCCCCATAAACAGGCAGTGATGTCCTATCTGGACGAAGTGACATCGGGGGCACAAGCCATCGGTGCGGTCAATGCCATCGTGGTGCGCGAAGGGAGGACCATCGGCTACAACACCGACTGGCAAGGCTTCCTGACGGCCTTGAGCGAGGGCAGCTTCGATCCTCAGGGCAAGCGGGCCGTGGTGATGGGAGCCGGCGGCGCAGCCAGAGCCGTAGTCTATGCCCTGGCCCACGCCGGAGCACAGGTGACTGTTCTGAATCGCACTCTATCCCGCGCCCAGGCCTTGGTCCAGGATTTCTCTCCCTTGTTTCCCTCATCCTTCCGTTCTCTCTCCTTCACCTCACAAACACTGGAGGAGTGGACAGCCGAAGCCCACCTGCTGGTCCATGCCACGCCCGTCGGTATGTGGCCTGAGGTAGACCAATCTATCTGGCCAGAGGATCTGGCCTTCCCCGGCCATTTGGTCGTTTTCGACTTGATATACAACCCTCGCCAAACGAAGCTGCTGCGGCAGGCTAAAGCAGCAGGAGCCAAAGGCATCGGCGGTTTGGGGATGCTGGTACACCAGGGGGCGGCGGCTTTTGAGCTGTGGACAGGGGAGAAAGCTCCGGTCGAGACGATGTACGAGGCTGCTAACGAAGTCTTGGTTGGCACGCGTGGGTGATGGATCGAATTGCGGAGTCCTCAACTTGTTAAGGTGTTGCTGCCGGCGTGGAGATTGCCGGGATATGAGGATGATTCTGGCAAAGCCCGAACAAGTTCGGGAGTCCACGTAAGCGCGCTGCGAAGCTCTGAGGAGGTAAACGATGGCTTTGCGTTTCTTGACTGCTGGCGAGTCTCACGGGCCTTGCCTCACCGCGATTATCGAAGGAATGCCTGCTGGGCTTTGCCTGAGCGAGGAGTCCATCAACGTTGATTTACGCCGCCGCCAGGGGGGCTACGGACGCGGTCAGCGCATGAAGATCGAGCGCGACAAGGTCGAGATCCTGAGCGGAGTAGCCAGGGGGCTGACCATCGGTGCGCCCGTTGCTCTGCGCATTGAGAACAAAGATTGGGCCAACTGGAAGGATAGGGATGTCCCACCCTGGACGGTGCCTCGGCCCGGCCACGCGGATCTGGCGGGGGGCATCAAATACGGCTTAAATGACCTGCGGCTGGTGGCGGAGCGGGCCAGTGCCCGTGAGACGGCGGCACGAGTGGCCGTGGGGGCAGTGGCGAAACAGTTGCTTGACGAGTTCGGCATCGCCGTGGACAGCTACGTGACCGAAATCGGCGGCGTGGTGGCGGAGCTTCCGCCCCCCCCCAGTCCCCCCCAACCCTTCGACCTCGCTCAGGGCAAGCTCTGGGGGGGGAGAGAGGAGAAGGAACTCTGGGAACGGGCAGAAGCCTCCGACCTGCGTTGCCCCGATCCTATCGCCGCAGAATCCATGCGCCAGTGTATTGACGAGGCCAGGGCGGCGGGGGACTCCCTGGGCGGTGTCTTCGTTGTCGTTGCCACGGGCGTGCCGGTCGGCCTGGGCAGCCACGTTCACTGGGACCGTCGCCTGGACGCTCGCCTGGCTGCTGTGGTGATGAGCATCCCGGCCATCAAGGGGGTGGAGATTGGGTCGGCGTTTGAGAATGCTCGAAAGAGGGGGACGGAGGTACACGATGAGATCTTCACAAATCACAAATCACAAATCTCAAATCCCAAATCTCAAATCCCAAATCCCGATTTTCAAACGTCGAGCGTCAAACGTTATTCCAACCGGGCAGGGGGGATTGAGGGGGGCATCAGCAACGGGCAGCCCATCGTGGTGCGGGCAGCTATGAAACCCATCCCCACTACGGTGACGCCTTTGCGTTCGGTGGATCTAAGGACAGGAGAGCCTGTGACTACTCAGTATCAACGCTCTGACGTGTGCGCAGTGCCCGCTGCCTCGGTGGTTGGCGAGGCAATGGTGGCCTGGGTACTGGCCGATGCACTGATGGAGAAATCGGGCGGCGACAGCTTGAAAGAGATGAAATTGAACAATTGCCTATGAAGATATCAGTCATTCTGGGGCATCCCCGCAAAGCGAGTTTCAACCATGCCATTGCCGAAACAGTCGTGCAAACGTTGAAACGCAACCGACATACGGTGAGGTATCATGATCTATACGACGAAGGATTTGACCCCATTCTCCCGCATGAAGAAATCCCCAAAGGCGCTCAATTAGAGCCAGTTGTGAAGAGCCATTGCGACGAAATCTCTGAGGCGGATGGAGTCGTGATCGTTCACCCCAATTGGTGGGGACAGCCACCGGCAATTCTGAAAGGGTGGATTGATCGTGTCCTTCGTGCGGGCGTTGCCTACGAGTTTGCTGAAGGGGATAGCGGCGAGGGGATACCCATTGGATTGTTGAAAGCAAGGACGGCGCTGGTGTTCAACACGTCAAACACTTCCCAAGAGAGGGAGTTGCAAGTCTTTGGAGACCCCCTTGAAGCACTTTGGAAAACGTGCATTTTCGACCTTTGTGGCGTCAAGGATTTCTACAGAAAGATGTATGGTGTCATCGTCACAAGCACTTTGGAACAAAGAAAAGCGTGGTTGAAAGACGTTCAAGAGGTTGTTCAGAAGTACTTTCCCCCAATCATTGGTTGATGAATGAAGATAGAAAAATGACCAACATCGTCATCACTGGCTTCATGGGCACCGGCAAATCGAAGGTCGGGCTGGAAGTAGCCCATCGCCTGGGCCGGGAGTTCGTGGACATGGATACCCTCATTGAGGAGCGGGTGGGCATGACCATCCCCGAGATTTTCGCTCAACGGGGCGAGGGGTTTTTTCGCCAACAAGAGCGAGAGCTTTGCCAGGAGTTAGCCCAAAGGCGCGGGCTGGTCATCGCCACCGGCGGCGGCGCGCTGATTCCTGAGGAGAACCGACGGGTTCTGGGCACCAGCGGACTGCTGGTGTGCCTGAGCTGCGCCGTTGAGGAGATTTTGCAGCGCTTGGCTCAGGCAGAGGACAGACCCCTCCTGGACGTGACTGATCGGAGAGAGCGCATCGAGACCCTGCTGGCCGAACGGCGCGAAGCTTACAGTCGCATCCCCCACCAGATTGACACCACGGGCTTGACGGTGGAGGAGGTGGCGGAAAGGGTGATTGCATTGCTGGAAAGTGAGGCTGTCGTGGAAAAGATACCGGTGCGGACGCCGACGACAAGCTACGAGATCCACTTAGGCGAAGGGATTCTGGCACGGGTTGGTGAATTGGTGCGAGAGCGAGGATTGCGGGGTAGCGTGGCCCTGGTCACCAACCCAACGGTCGGCGACCTGTATGCCTCCACCGTTGTCGTCAGCTTGCGGAACGCAGGCTTAGAGCCGTTCATCTGTCAGGTGCCCGATGGAGAGGCTTACAAGACCCTGGACAGGGTCCGCTCTCTGTACGATCAGTTCATTGAGGGCGGGCTGGACCGATACGGTGGGGTGCTGGCTTTGGGCGGTGGCGTCATCGGCGATATGGCAGGCTTCGCGGCAGCTACTTACATGCGGGGAGTACCCCTGGTGCAGTTGCCCACCACCCTCCTGGCCATGGTGGATGCCAGCGTTGGGGGAAAGGTGGCGGTGGATCATCCCAGGGGAAAGAATCTCATCGGCGCGTTCAAACAGCCGGATCTGGTTGTGATGGACCCTCTCGCTCTGACCACTCTGGACGAGGCAGAGATGCGCTCCGGTTGGGCCGAGGTGATCAAGGCTGGGGTGATCGGGTCGCCCGGTCTTTTCGAGCGCCTGGAGGAGAAGGGGGACGAACTTTCGTCTTCTGTCATCGCCGAGGCCATCCGCGTCAAGGTAGCCATCGTGGAGGAGGATCCTTACGAGAAGGGGCGGCGAGCGGTGCTCAACCTGGGTCATACCTTTGGCCACGCCCTGGAGGTGCTCAGTGGCTTCACTCTCCGCCACGGAGAGGCGGTGAGCATCGGCACGGTGGCTGCGACCAGGACAGCCGTCGCCCTGGGCCTGTGCGACGAGACGGTCGAACGGCGTTTGACCGCCTTGCTCCAGCGATTCGGTTTACCAACCCATCACGAAGGCTATGAGCCGAGAGAGGTCTGGGAGGCCATGGCCACCGATAAGAAGAAGCGGGGTAGAAAGTTGCGTTTTGTGTTGCCCAGGGCCATTGGAGAGGTCGTGGTCACCGACCAGGTGCCTCAGGCGGTGGTCCTGGAGGTTCTAGAAAAGCTGAGGAAAAGATGATGTTCAAGATACTCGTGATTCACGGGCCTAACCTGAACTTGTTGGGCACGCGGGAGCCAGAGGTTTATGGCTCCGTCACTCTGGAGGAAATCAACCGGCGGTTGCAGGCTTACGCTGCTGACAAAGGTGTCGAAGTGCGCACCTTCCAGTCGAATCACGAGGGGGCTATCATTGACGCCATCCACCAGGCGGTTGGCTGGGCCGATGGCCTGGTCATCAACCCTGGGGCTTACACCCATTACAGCTATGCCATCCGCGACGCTATCGCGGCCGTTGGTTTGCCCACTGTCGAAGTTCACCTCTCCAACGTCCAGGCTCGGGAAGATTTTCGGCATCTCTCCGTCATCGCCCCTGTCTGCTTGGGTCAGATCGCAGGCTTCGGCTGGCAAAGCTACGTCCTGGGGTTAGAGGCTCTGCTGATGACGCGGGCGAAGAATTGACATCCCCTTGCTAAAATGGTATAATATGCACTGTTTAGCTCCAGGATCTGGGATCAGGTTCTGGAATTATGTTTGGAGGGGACGGAATACTCTAGGTGATGAAGCGATTGATTCCTCAGATCGTTGGATTAGTCATACTGCTGAGCGCTCTGTTGGCCAGCGCTGCCTACGCAGGGGACATTGTTTCCGACAGTGTCCGCATGAGCAATACCCCTGACGGAGCGGAGATGACCCTGTTCGCCTCTGGGACTAGCGCGGTTTACGTTATCTTCGACTATGCTGATATGCAAAACGAAGAGTTCATGGTGAGAGTTTACAATAATATAGGCGAGGCGTTATTCGAACACTCGAAGGTTTATGCCGGGTCTGGGACAGAGTCCATCGAGGTATCGCTCCCCGGAGGAGGGGCTTTTCCCGATGGGCGATATGTCACCAATTTGTACCGCGGTTCGTATCCAATGAGGACCATCATCTGGGAAGTCTCTTCGGACGCTGGGATGGCCACTTCCACGCCCACGTCCGAACCGGCAACAGCCACAGCGACACCGGAACCCTCCACACCGACACCAACGTCAACCTCAACTCCCCTGCCAACCTCAACTCCGATGCCAACCTCAACTCCGATACCGGCGACGTTGACACCCACACCAGAGCTGCCGCCTACAGCCACTCCAACGCCCTCGGCGCCTACGCCAACGCTGGCGCCAGGGCAGCCGACGCCGACGCCAACTCCAATACCACCGACGGCAACACCAGAGCCGGAGCAGCCATATCCAACTCCCATGTCGCCTACACCCACGCTAGAGCCAGGAGCGCCGACGCTGACGCCGACTACGATTTCACCTACGACGTCGCCAATGGCCACGATCACAGAGATGCCGCCGACGCCGACTGTGGTTTTGCCCACAGCTACCCCGGTTCCAGTTACAGGCGAACCGGTCGGCCCGGAACCGAGCACGCCAACCCCCACTCCGCAGG
>CAZQDO010000122.1:0-13319 GCA_964592085.1 uncultured Anaerolineae bacterium
GTCCAAAGGTGAATTTCTCCCCATCTGGCGGCGATGCTCTCTCTTCCTTGTGCCTTTTCGCCCTTCTATCTTTCACCCCAACCTGATGCAGAAGCGTTTTCTCGTCCACACGAACCAGTCGGGCCAGCTTCTGGATATAGTGGGCCCGTTCGACGGCATCGCCGATCTCCTGAATGATGGGCATGAGCCTGCGCACGGCCTCCGCTTTGTCTTTGGGTGAATCCAGGTCCAGTTCCGAGGTGATGACCTTAAAATAGTACTCCACTATCGGCAGGGCATTCCCAATCAACTCGGCCCACAGAGATGGGTCTTCCCTGATCACCTTGTCGGGATCCTGCCCCTGGGGCAGGGTGAGGATGCGGATGTCAATGTCCAGATGGCTTTCGTATTTGATCAGGCCACGAGGGGTGGGTACGGGCACTACTCGTTCGGCCAGGGTCTCTTGAGCCAGGGTCATGCTGCGCAAGGTGGCCTGATGACCAGCGGCGTCAGCGTCCAGGGCCAGAGCAAACCGCTTGCTGAATCTTTTGAGTAACCTGAGCTGGGTCTCGGTCAGCGCCGTGCCCATAGAGGCCACCACGTTAGCTATCTGATGCTGATGGGCCATCAGCACGTCCATGTAGCCCTCGACGATGACGGCCAGCCCTTCCCGACGAATGGCCCCCTTGGCCAAGTCCAGGCCGAAGAGGATGGCGCTCTTGTCGAAGACAGGCGTCTGAGGTGAGTTGATGTACTTGGGAGTGGAATCATCCAGCGCCCTGGCTCCAAAGCCTACCACCCCGCCCCGCTCGTCGCGGATGGGAATGACGAGCCGTCCCCGAAAGCGGTCGTAGTGGCCGCTGCCGTCCTCCCGTTCGATGATCAACCCTGCCGCCAGGATGTCCTCTCGTTGGTATCCCCGCTCTTGCAGATAGTCGCCCAGGGCTTGCCAGTCGTCCAAAGCGTAACCCACCTGAAATTTGCCGATGGTCTCTCGATTGATCTCCCGCTGGGCGAGATAGTTGCGAGCCGTCTCACCCTCAGAGGAATTCAGCAGCAGGTTGTGGAAGTACCTGGCGGCCGTCTCGTTGATTTCGCGCAGTCGTTTCTTGAGCTTGTCTTCAGCCCGATCGGTCTCCGTGGGGGGTTTCAGGCTCACCCCTGCTCGCTGGGCCAGGAGGCGCAGTGCCCCGGCGAAATCCAGGTTCTCCTGCTGCATGATGAAGGAGAAGACATCACCGCCCGTGCCGCAGGCCCCAAAGCAATGCCAGCTCTGGGTGTCTGGGAAGACGACGAAGGAGGGTGTTTTCTCGGCGTGGAAGGGGCAGATACCCTTGTAGTTCCGCCCTGCCTTCTTCAGGACAGTGTAGCTGGAGATCACCTCGACTATGTCCAGCCGTTCCTTGATTTCGTCAACAGCGCTCATACCGATGGCCTTTCAGGACTCAGTGCTGGTTGGGGTTTTCCACCGTTAGCTTCTCTTTCTCGGCAGCCTTGCAGAGCACATCATCGGCGGCGACGAAGGCGAGAGATGTGAGTTCATCTTCAACCAGAGCTCGGTTTAGGGCAAGGGCAGTCGCCAAGTGCACCGCATCGTAGCCACGCAGGGGGTAACGTTGGGTCAGGTCTGTAGCCAGTTCGACGACCTCATCGTCCACATCCCAGGACTGAAAGCGATCAACACAATCTTTCAAGAAGAGCCCCATAAGCCTCTTTTGCTGGGCATCTGTGATCTGGCCCATCCTTTGCCGTTTGGCGATGGCGGCTGCTCCTTCGACAATGGCGATTTTGCTAAACACGACAGCATTGCGCCACGCCCCGTCATCTACCTCGTCAACCAGGCCAATAATCCAGGGGCTACCTATCTCGGGGAGGTAATACTTCACGGTCGCGCTGGTATCAAAATAGTAGACCACACTAGCGCCCCTCGTCTCTCTCAGCGATGATGAGCTCCGATAAAGGAGGCACGCCTTCTAGTTCTTGTCTTAATTCCTCATGGCTGGGCAATTCTATGGCCTCAAGGCCAAGAGTGCGTATTAGCCTCTCCACAAAAGTCCGCTGATCCTCCTGTGAGCGCCATAGCCCGGTGCTTCGCATGGCCTCCAGCACCTGTTCCCGTTCCAGCTTTTTGGCCTCTTCCGCTTGCCCTGGCCTCCGCTTCTCCAGCCATTCCTCCAAAGCTTCAATGATGGCCTTGTCGGGCGGCAAGGTCTCCCGGCGCAGGCTTTCGGCCAAGGTTTCTGGTAATTGGACCGTTATCGTGCTCATAGCGTGCTCCTTCTCAACTACGGCTTGCTCCCCCAACACTATCTGCACCCTACGTTCTTGAGGGTGACGTAGCTGGAGACTATTTCGACTATGTCCAACCTTTGCTTGATTTCGTCAACTATGCTCACTGTGAATCCCCTATCAAAAACAATCCCTTAACGTTTCCACTGTATGCGAAGTTGGTGAACATAGTGAGCCAATTTGTACCAGCAAAACCAATTGCATACACCATTAAGACAAATGCGACTTCATTAATCCTCTGTGTTTACTTGTACATCAAAGAAGTCGTACCAGCTTATCAATTCCATCCTCAAAAGTGGAGTGCATCCATTCCGAATATCCATTCTTCCGACGATAAACCAAACTCCACTCTTCGAAGGCTTGTTGCCCACCAACATAGTAAAGCCGGCCTTTCATATGAGCTAGAGGATCCCAAATATGGCTATCTCGGGGGTTAGGTTTTATCCCTATGACTGCGACAGTATCTGAATTAGCAATTCGATCTGCGAGATCGCTTTGTATTCGCTCGATCGTCAACTGCCCCATCTGCGTTGACTTAGATGGCATATAGATTACCATGGTGGGGTAGTTAGCTGCATATTGCTGCATTCTTGAAAGTACATCTTTGGGTGTCGCACATACTTCAACCGGACCCTCAAAACTCACGCCCGCTGTAAAAGATATACCTGCTGTACCTTGTACGCCGCTTTGCCAGTAGTTACACGAACCATGAGGCTTCAAGAGCTTGATGTTCGAGAAGCCAAGTCCGTTAATGGCTGTCTCGAAGATGCACTCGTAATTAAGCGTAGCAAACGTTGTGTCGTTGAGCTTTCTGGCTTTATTGAGGGTTACCAATAATCGCGAGTATAGATCGACCCCACTTCCATCTGTACGAAATGACAAAAAGTAGCACGCCATGTCTCGCATAAGTGGTGTTATAATAGTGGAGTATTGTTGCCACACTATATCCATGCCTGCTTCAAAATCCTTGGCGAATTTAGAGGATAGGTGGCCCAGGGAACCCCACGTGCGTGGATAATTCGTTCGAAGTTTAGCAAACAAGTCCTTACCAAGGGGCGGGTTCTTTGGCAAGATTCCAGGTCCAAATGCGCTGGCCCCAGCTCCAAAGAGAACAACTCTACTCATTTTCTCAATACCCTTCTCGTTTATGTAATCAATCCCCTGCCCAATAGAACTTGTCGCTCTCACTTTGCCCGCATCGCCCGTCCATGGGTCACTTCGTGGCGCCCCAGATCAACGATCAGTCGAAAGCCCTGCACTTGATATTTTATCACAAACAACGTGCTAAAGCAAACTGACACCAACTAAAACGGTGGCAACCCCCGCGCCAACAGGGACTGCCACCGTCTAGCTTTTGTTTCACCTCAAGACTTGTACTGAGCTTGCCGAAGTGTTTGCCTACTTGCGCCCATACTCGTGCTGCAGCGCCGCTTGTGCCGCTGCCAGCCGGGCGATGGGCACTCGGAAGGGCGAGCAGGAGACGTAGTTGAGGCCGATGATGTGGCAGAATTCTACCGAACTGGGCTCGCCACCATGTTCGCCGCAGATGCCCACTTCCAGATCGGGTTTGGTGGCGCGGCCCTTCTCCACGCACATCTTCATCAGCACGCCCACGCCGTCGCGGTCCAGCACCTCGAAGGGGTTGTTGGGGAGGATGCCTCGTTCCACGTAGTCCAACAGGAATTTGCCCTCGGCGTCGTCGCGGGAAATGCCGTAGGTCATCTGGGTCAGGTCGTTGGTGCCAAAGGAGAAGAAATCGGCGTATTTGGCGATTTCGTCGGCAGTGATGGCCGCGCGGGGGATCTCGATCATGGTGCCAATCTTGTAGCGCAGGGCAACGCCCTTTTCGGCTATGACCTGTTTAGCTACTTTCTCCAGCTTCTCCCGCTCAACGTGGAGCTCGTTGATGTGGCTGGTGAGAGGGATCATGATCTCAGGATGCACGTCCACGCCTTCCTGGGCCACGTTGCAGGCCGCCTCAATGATGGCTCGCGTCTGCATCTCGGTCAGACCCTCGTACATGATACCCGCCCGACAGCCACGCACGCCCATCATGGGGTTGACCTCCCACATGGCGTTGACCACCTGGAGCATTTCCGCTTTCTCAGCCAGCTCCCCTGGGTTTCCGCCGGTGCAGCGCAGGCGAGCGACTTCTTCGATCAGTTCCTCGCGCGGGGGCAAAAACTCGTGCATGGGCGGGTCAATCAGTCGAATGATGACCGGGTAGCCATCCATGGCGCGGAAGATGCCCTCGAAGTCCTCCCGCTGGAAGGGCAAGAGCCTGTCCAGGGCATCCTGGCGCTCCTCGTCGGTCTCAGCCATGATCATCTTGACCACCGTGGGCCGCCGCTCCTCCTCGAAGAACATGTGCTCGGTGCGACACAGGCCGATGCCCTCGGCACCGAAGGCACGAGCGCGGGCAGCATCCTGAGGATTGTCGGCGTTGGTCCATGTGCCCAGCTTGCGGGTCTCGTCGGCCCATCCCAACAAAGTGACCAAATCGTGCTCTTCCTCAAAGCTGGCCTCAATGGTGGCGATAGCCCCCTCAAACACCTCACCGGTAGCGCCGTTGATGGAAATGTAGTCTCCTTCTTTGATTTCCTTGCCATTTACCCTGAACTTGCGCGCGGCCAGGTTAATCTTGATGGCCTCGCAGCCGGCCACACAGGGCTTGCCCCAACCCCGGGCCACCACCGCCGCGTGAGAGGTCATGCCTCCGTGTTGGGTCAGGATGCCCTGGGCCGCAACCATGCCGTGTACGTCGTCGGGGTTGGTCTCCGGGCGGACCAGGATGACCGCCTCACCCGCCTTGCCCCGTTTCGCAGTCGTATCGGCATCAAAGACGGCCATTCCGGTGGCTGCGCCTGGGGAGGCATTGAGCCCCACGGCCAGCAGCTTGCCCGCATCCTTGGCCTTCAGTACCGCCTTCGGATCGAATCGGGGGTGCAAGAACTGGTCCACTTGAGCCGGAGTGACCCGCATCAGGGCTTCTTCCCTGGTGATCAGGCCCTCGTTGACCATGTCCACGGCGATCTTGACCGCCGCCGCTGCGGTTCGCTTGCCGGTACGAGTCTGGAGCATCCACAGCTTGCCCCGTTCGATGGTGAACTCCATGTCCTGCACGTCCCGGTAGTGGCGTTCCAAGAGGCTGCAGATCTTCAAGAATTGTTCATATTGTTCGGGCATGTCTTTGGCCATGTCAGCGATAGGGCTTGGAGTGCGGATGCCGGCCACCACGTCCTCACCTTGAGCATTCAACAGATACTCACCGTAAACCTTCTTTTCACCGGTGGCCGGGTTGCGGGTGAAGGCCACGCCGGTGCCACTGTCCACGCCCATGTTGCCGAAGACCATAGTCACCACGTTGACGGCGGTGCCCCAGTCGTGGGCCAGGCCCTCGGCGTTGCGATAGGATGTGGCCGGTGCGCCAAACCAGGAATCGAATACGGCAGCAGTGGCCTGACGCATTTGCTCGTAGGGGTCGTCGGGAAAGTCCTCGCCCAGCTCTTTCTTATACAACGCTTTGAAGTCCTTGACCACGTCTTTGAGCATGTCGGTGGTCAGGTCGGTGTCCTTGCCGCCCTCGGTCCTGGCTTTGTACTCGTCCAGGATGGCCTCAAACTTGTGACGGTCCACCCCCTTTACAATATTGCCGAACATCTGCACCAGGCGGCGGTAGGCATCCCAGGCGAAGCGTTCGTTGCCCGTCAACTCGACCATGCCCTTGAGCGTATCGGGATTAAGGCCGATGTTGAGCACGGTGTCCATCATGCCTGGCATAGAAACCCGCGCTCCAGAGCGACAGGAGACCAGCAACGGGTTGGCAGGGTCGCCGAACTTTTTGTCCGTCTGCTCCTCCACCTTTTTCATCGCCACTAGCACCTGGTCCCACATCCCTTCGGGGAACTGCTTGCCAGCGTCGAAATAGGCATTGCACGCTTCCGTAGTGATGGTAAATCCTGGGGGCACCGGCAGCCCGGCGCTGGTCATCTCGGCCAGGCCAGCCCCTTTACCCCCCAAAAGGTTGCGCATGTCTTTGTCGCCTTCTTCAAACAGATAGACCCACTTCTTCGTCATTGTTATTGAAACCTCCTCAATTGATTATGATTTGATTGCTTTGTCCCCGATCCACATTTCAACCTCCTCTTTGCCCAGGACAGAGGAGGCCACGTCAATGGTGAATTGGTAGAGCTCGTCATTGGTCGCGTCGAGGGTGTAGCCATTGCGTTCTAAGAATTCGATCAAAGCGAGAGCCGCGGTTCGCTTATTGCCGTCAACAAAGGCGTGGTTCTTGACGAGCAAATAGAACAGAATGGCTGCCTTTGAAAAAAGGTCAGGATACAATTCCTCACCAAACATCGTCTGGCGCGGCAGGGCGATAGAGGCTTCCAGTTGCCCAGGACTCATCAGACCAAAAGAGCCGCCGAATTCGCCGATGGCGTGGTCGTGAATGGACAAGACCTCATTGGAGGAAAGGTAGCGGATTTCCACGGTCAAGAATCGGCCAACCGCTCCAGAGCTGAGTGATACCGTGCTGAAGCGGCCCGCACGCGCGCCATCATTGTCGGATCAACATCTCCCAGCCGCTGTACAACGATCCCTTTCTCCTCGTCAAAGGTGAATATTACCATGATGGCTTTGCTCTCATCAAGCCCTTCGGCCTCTAACCACTTCAACATGTTCAATGGTAACTTTTCTCTTTCCACCACCACACTGGTCATCGCTACCTCCTGGCCTGAATTATATCCCCATCGGCCGATTTTGGCAAGGCTAAAACCCCTCTACCCTGGTCAAATCCAAAATCCCCTCCGTCAAAGCGGCGATGCGCTGCAAGAGGGCCAGGCGGTTCTCCCGAAGCACCTCATCCTCGGCCATCACCAGCACGTCGTCGAAGAAGGCAGTGATGGGTTCGATCATTGGCTGGAAGGCGGTGAACAACTGGTCAATGCTGCTTTGGGAATCTACTTGCTTACGGCAGGCCACATAAGCCTGGTAGAGGCGCTGGGTGGAAGGTTCGACGAACCGGTCTGGCCGCAGCTCAAACTCGGTTTCGAAGCTCCGCACGATACGCACGCAACGGGCGTAGGCATTGAGTAGGTTCATCCAGTCGTCGCGCTCGACCCAGGTGGCGAACCCTTGCACGGTCTGATAGGCCAGGTAGGGGTCGTGGCCGCGCTCGGCCAGCACTGCGTCCACCAGGTCGTAACGGAAGGACTGCTCCAGAAGCCAAACTCGCAAGCGCTGCACGATGAAGGCCAACGTCTCGGCCAGATCTCCTTCATCAGCAGCTACAGGGAGCAGGGTCGCCGCCTCGCGCAAGCCCTCTCGCTGGTCGAAGGAGATGCCAGCCCCAGTCAGAACTTGCACGATGCCCAAGGCCGCTCGCCTAAGGCCGTAGGGATCGGCTGAGCCAGTCGGTTTCAGGCCGACGGAGAAGAGGCCCGCCAGGCTGTCCAGCCGGTCGGCCAAGCCCACCACGATGCCCGGCAAGGTTTCGGGGAGCCGATCACCGGCGAAGCGGGGCAGATAATGCTCGAAGATGGCCTGGGCAACAGCAGTATCCTCACCGGAGCGCAAGGCGTACTCCCGTCCTATCGCCCCCTGAAGCGAGGTCAGCTCCACCACCATCTGGGTGGCCAAATCCGCCTTGCAGAGGTGAGCGGCTCGCACAGCCGTTACCGTCTCCGCCTCCGGAAGGCCAAGCATCGCGCTCAGGCGAGGGGTCAGTTGCTCCAGCCTCTTCGTCTTGTCCAAGACGGAACCCAACTGCTCCTGAAAGGTCAAGGTGTCCAGACGGGGCAAGAAGCCCTCCAGCGGCTTCTTGGTATCGGCACGGTAGAAGAAATCGGCGTCGGCGAAGCGAGCCCGAATCACCTCCTCGTTGCCGTGCCGCACGATGTCCAGGTGCTCGTCGTCCCCGTTGCGCACAGCGATAAAGTAAGGGAGCAGGGAATCAGTGATCAGGTAATCAGGGTTCTGGACTGCATCCCGATCCCCTGATTCCCTAATTTCCTGATTTCTTGATTTCCTGACCACAGGAAAATACCGCTGGTGCTTCTTCATCACGGTGATGAGCACGTCCTGGGGGAGCTTCAGGTATTCGGGATCGAAGGAGCCAAGCAGAGCCGTGGGATACTCCACCAGATTGGTCACCTCGTCCAGGAGGGCCGGATCGTCGGGGATTTGCCCCCCCACCTCGGCGGCCAGCTTATCCACCTGCTGGCGGATCATCTGACGCCGCTTTTCCACGTCCACCACAATGTTGTTGGCTTCCATGAGGCCGAAGTAATCCTCGGCCTTCTGGATCTCGATTTCGGGCGAGCGCAGAGGCCTGAGTCCTCGCGAGGTGCGGCCGCTCTTCGCGCCCGCGTACTCGAAGGGGACGACGGTATCGCCCAGGAGAGCCACGATCCAGCGGATGGGGCGAGAGAAGGCCACATTGGTGGCGTTCCAGCGCATGGAGGGGGAAAAGCCCAGACCGGCGATCAGGTCGGGCAGGAGGGTCGCCAGCACCTCAACCGCCGGCTGCCCTTTCTCCACCCTGGCAGCAACAGCGTACTGGCCGCCATCCAACTCGCAAACCGCCAGGCTCTCGACAGCTACTCCCTGGCTCCTGGCAAAGCCCTCAGCCGCTCTGGTAGGTTGCCCCGCTTGGTCGAAAGCTACCTTCGCCGGCGGCCCTTTCACCAACCCTTCTTCGTCCCACTGCTGAGCAGCCATGTCCCCGACGTAGACGACCAGACGCCGAGGCGTGCCCGTAACCCGAATCGGGCCGTGCTCCAACCGCGCCCCGGCCAACAACTTGGGTGTGGCTTCCCCCAGTTGGGCAATGGAAGAATCGAGATCGCCTGCCGGCAACTCCTCGGTCCCAATTTCCAGAACAGCGTCTAAGCGTCCAGGCGTCTTAGCGTCTAGGCTCTTGGCGGCTCCCTCGCTGGGACGCTGAGCCGCTACGACGCTAGGGCGCTTGAGTAGTGGAAACCCCATCTCCTCCCGCTGCTTCACATACGCCTCGGCTACGGCTCGCGTGATATCGCGCATCCTGGCGAAGTACCTGGCCCGTTCAGTGACACCAATGGCGCCGCGAGCGTCCAGCAGGTTGAAGGTGTGGGAGCAACGGAGGACGTAATCGTAGGCAGGGATAACCAGGCTATGGGCCAGGGCATCCTTGGCCTCGGCTTCGTAGAGGTCGTACATTTGTTGTAGGCGGCTCACATCGGCCCACTCGAAGTTGTAGGTGCAGTGCTCGATTTCGGGATGAAGGAGGACATCGCCGTAAGTATGGCTGTCATCCCAGTCAATCTCCCACACGCTACGGGCTTGCTGCAGGAACATGACGATACGCTCCAGGCCGTAGGTGAGCTCCACGGCGACGGGGTCAAGGTCAAAGCCACCGGCCTGTTGGAAATATGTGAACTGGGTGATCTCCAGCCCATCGAGCCAGACCTCCCAGCCCAGTCCCCAGGCCCCCAGGGCGGGCGACTTCCAGTTGTCCTCCACAAAGCGTACATCGTGTTGACCCAGGTCAATGCCCAGGGCCTGGAGGCTCTCCAGGTAAAGCTCTTGAGGGTTGCCAGGGTCGGGCTTGAGGATGACCTGGTACTGGATGTGCATTTGCATACGGTTTGGATTCTCGCCATAGCGGCCATCGTCGGCGCGGAAGGACGGTTCCACGTAGCCCACGTTCCACGGCTCCGGCCCCAGAACGCGGAGCACAGTGGCAGGGTTCATAGTACCCGCCCCAACCTTCTCACTATAAGGCTGCCAGATGAGGCAGCCATGATCGGCCCAGAAACCTTCGAGCCGCATGATGACTTGTTGAAAGGTCAGTGGTTTTTCCATAATACCCTCGTTTCCTCGTTAGATTTCCAGATAGGCTTCGCTTGTATTGACTGAAAAGCAGACATCGGCTCTATCCAGCAGGCCGCTGAAGCCCAGGAGCAGCGGAACATTGTCGGTGTGGGCCAGGTGAGCCCGGATGGTCAATGGCTCTGACATGCTCTCTCCGTCTGTCAGTATGGCGCCGATCACACCGTCAATAACCTGCAGAGAACATTCGGGCCGATCAACAATGCCCTTGACGGTCGTGTCCTTTAGCTTGAGGATGGGGTAGTCTTGCCACATCCTTTTGGGAAGCAGCGAAACCGGAGCCCCTGTGTCGAGAATTCCATACCGCTCTGGACCAAGTTCACCCCCCTCTCGGTAGAATGATACTCGACAAATCAACCTTGTGACGACGACCAAGTGGTCATCTCGATCAGGCCGTTGAGAAATGTATAGCTTGATCCTAGTAGACATACGGCTTGCTCTCCAAGAAATAGGTCACTAACCGCTCCCCATCACTAACTATATGTTGGGCTTGCTCTAAGGCCTCCGTTAACCCTCTGGGTCCCCCGCCTATCCCAATCACTTGCTTTTTGTAGACCACTACCCATTGATCAGGATACTGTTCCGTGAGTTCGGCCATGTGCTCGAACAGCCAGCGTTCGTCCTCCCAGAAGCGGGCGGGCAATGGTTCAACCTTAACCGGGTGACGGCGCATCATCTCGGTGAACTCCTCGACGCTCATCTCATCAGTCGTGTAAATCGACATCAGCATACCTCCTCCAGGACCTCCTCGAAGTGAAGGGTTGCAGCCTCCCTGATGTTTCCCATCAGTTCGTCCACGGTTCTCCCTTGAGTGAAGACATCGGCTCCGATGCCTCTCGCACACCAATATTCGCCGTCGAAATACATTTCAAATTTAGCTAGCATTTGATTCACCTCTGGTTCCCACCCATTGCCGGCGCAGGGTGTTAAGAAATTTCACCGACTTCAGATTCCGCTCCAGGGTGTAGGTGATGTAATCGTACATCGTCTTTTCTAGCTCTCCATGCAGCGGACGGCTGAGACGAAGACGGCGGCAGGTATCGTAGTCCCTGGTCTGCATGAAGCGCAGCACTTTCAAGGCATTCAGAGTGATCTCCCGGGCCCCGCGATGGTTCTGGCCACAGTCAGCACAGAGGACACCGCCATCGGCGGCACTGAAGAAATTGGTCGCTGGCTCGATTTGACGGCGGCAGGCAACACACTGGAAGAGCTGCGGGCGATAGCCCAGCAGAGACAAAAGGCGCAGCTCGAAGAAGCGGGTCGTCAGATCCAGATCGGAAGCGTCGCCCAGCCAGCCCAGCATGGCCAGCAGAAGGTCGAAGAGGGGATGGTTCTCAATCCCCTCCTCTACGAAGAGATCCACCAGTTCAGCAGCGTAGTAGGCGTAAGTGGTGCGCAATAGGTCCTCTCGCAGAGGGCGAAAGGCATGGATGGTCTCGGCCTGGGTCACGATGTCCAGGTTGCGCCCCTTGGCGATGAGGAACTGGCTGTGAGTGAATAGCTCCACGTGCCCGCTCTTGCGACTGGTGGGCTTGCGCACCCCCTTGGCAATGGCTTTGGTCTTGCCCATTTTGGGCGTGTAAAGGGTCAACAGGCGGTCGGCCTCGCCGAAGTCGCTCCGCTTCAACACGATGGCTTCAGTGCGGTAAAGGCGTTCCTGTCTCATCACCAATACCCAATAGCTACTGGATATTACCCTCCCCTAACCGTCCCATACCTGTACGGCCTCTCCCAATTCTCGGCCATCTTCTCCTGGTAGAGCTTCTCGGCATCCAGGTCCAGGGCCGAGAGAAGGTGCAGGATGCGGATGATGGCGTCAATCAACTCCTCGCCCACAGCCTCCAGGGGCTGGCCCTTCTTGTAGCAGTCGCTGGCCTCGGAGATCTCGCTGTGGATCAGAGCCAACATCTCCCAGATGCGCCTGGGCTCGGAAGAGAATCCCTTGGCCTCGCACAGGGCCCTGACCTCGGCCATTTTGACGTTCAGGCCAACCTGTTCCATACCGCTTCTCCAAGCCCTCCCGATTGAGCCTAATTATACCATCGGCTTCACAAGGATGCAAATAAAAAGCCGCTCCTGGCAAGAGCGGCCTTCGCTCCTTCACTCCAAATGCTCAGGGGTAAAGGCTTCTGGCAGGAGCTCTTGCAAGCCGAAAACTCGGTATTCACCAGCCCCATCGGCCACGATCACCTGGATGTCCCCTCCGAATTCCATCAGCACCTGGCGGCAGGCACCACAGGGGGTGACGCCGTTCTCGGTGACGACGGCAATGGCCTCGAAATCCCGCTCGCCCTCGGAGATGGCTTTAAAGACCGCCGTGCGCTCAGCGCAGATGGAGAGTCCATAGGAGGCGTTCTCCACGTTGCAGCCCGTGTAGACGCGGCCGGACTTGCCCAGCAACGCCGCTCCCACAGCGAAATGCGAATAGGGCGCATGAGCCTTCTCCCGCGCCTCCATTGCTTTGGCAATCAGATTCCCATAGTCCATCTAGTCCTCCTTGACTTCGCCCTTCACCCGTGCCGGGACGCCGTAGGCTACGCTGCCCGGCGGGACGTCGTGAGTCACCACCGAACCAGCCCCGATCTTTGCTCCAGCCCCTATGCGCACAGGGGCCACCAGCATGGTGTCACTGCCGATGAAAGCGCCATCCTCAATGATGGTGCGCTGTTTGCGCTGACCATCGTAGTTGCAGGTGATGGTCCCCGCCCCGATGTTAACATCCTCGCCCACTGTGGCATCACCCAGGTAGCTGAAATGGCCCATCTTGGTGCCGGGGCCCAGATACGAATTCTTGATCTCGCCGAAGTTGCCCACGTGCACTCCTGTGGCCAGGTGAGCGCCCTTGCGCAGGTGGGAGAAGGGTCCGACATCCGCCCCCTCTTCCAGAACAGCCCCTTCGATCACCGATGCCTCAACGGTGCAGCCGTCGCCGATGGTCGAGTCGCGAACAATGGTGTTGGGACCCAAACGGCACTGGCGGCCAATGGCTGTCGTGCCTTCAAGATAGGTGTTGGGGTAGATCATCGTGTCCTGTCCGATCTCGACGGTGGCATCTATGAAAGTCAGGGCAGGAGCGAGCAAGGTAACACCTTCCAGCATCCACTTCTCGTTGATGCGCTGCCGCATAACCGCTTCCGCCTGAGCCAGATGCGTACGGTCGTTGATCCCCAGCACCTCAGTGA
>CAZQDO010000122.1:13329-13579 GCA_964592085.1 uncultured Anaerolineae bacterium
ATCGTTGATGGTCAGGGCTTGCACCACCTCTCCCTCAGCCACGGCCATAGCTACAAGATCGGTCAGGTAATACTCGCCCTTGGGGCTGAGGGGCAGTTGGATCAGGTGTGGCCAGAGCCAACGGCCATTGAAGCAATAGACACCGCAGTTGAGCTCGCGAATTGCCTTCTGGGCCTCAGTGGCTACGGCCTCCTCCACAATGCCAGCCACCTGGTCGGCCTCGTCGCGCAGGATGCGCCCAAAGCCCATA
>CAZQDO010000123.1:0-13373 GCA_964592085.1 uncultured Anaerolineae bacterium
CTATCGAGGGGATCAACCAGCGCCAGGATTGCAGCGATTTCTACCTGGTCGGACTGCTGGGCGTGATGCTCCGCTATGGGGATGATCCGGCATTCCCGGAGGAACTCAGGGGGCCGCTGGAGGAATGTGCCCTCAACTTCAAATACTGGGCAGACGAGCCAGGAGAGGACGTCATGTGCTTCTGGTCGGAGAACCACCAGATCCTATTCCACGCCTGCGAGATCCTGGCCGGGCAGCTCTACCCCGACCGGACCTTCACCAACGCCGGGCAGACCGGCCAGTGGCACCGCGAGAAAGGCGAGCGACTGGCCATCTCCTGGCTGCACAAGCGGGGGACCAATGGCTTCCAGGAGTGGGACTCCAACTGCTATTTCGAGGAGGATCTGCTGGCCCTTTCGCACCTGGCAGACCTGGCCGAGAATCCCCAGGTGTACGAGCTGGCCTCAGTGGTCATGGACAAGATGTTCTTCACCATGGCCCTCAACTCGTACCGGGGCACCTTTGGCTCCACCCACGGGCGTACCTACAGTCCTCTGATCAAAGGGGGGCGTCTGGAAGCCACGGCCGGCATCAGTCGCTTGATGTGGGGCATGGGCGCCTTCAACCCGCGCTTGTTGGGGACGGTCGGCCTGGCCTGCCAGGAGCAGTATCAGCTTCCGCCCATCATCAAGGCCATCGCTACCGACCTGCCCGATGAGATGTGGAACCGGGAGCGTCACGCGGGCGAGTTGGAGGAGGCGCTCGATTGCGCCGCTGGCCCCTGGGAGGTGAACAAGGTCACTTACAAGACGCCGGACTACATGCTCTGCTCAGCGCAGGACTACCACCCCGGCGAGCGGGGAGTCCAGCAGCACATCTGGCAGGCGACCATGGGGCCCGACGCGGTGGTCTTCGTCACCCACCCGCCCTGTTGTAGCGAAGAAGGCTCCCATCGGCCCAACTTCTGGCACGGGAACGTCGTCCTGCCGCGGGTCGCCCAGTGGAAGGACGCGCTGATCGCCATTCACAAGCTGCCCGATGACGATTGGATGGGATTCACCCACGCCTACTTCCCGGTCGCTGCCTTCGACGAGCACGTGCTGCGCGAAGACGCCAACGGCCACACGTGGGCCTTTGCCCGCAAGGGAGAGGGCTACCTGGCCCTCACCGCCGCCCAGGGGTTGCAATTCATCAGGGCTGGAGATAGCGCCTACCGCGAGCTGCGCTCCTACGGGCAGCACAACGTCTGGCTGTGCCTTATGGGCCGGGCCGCCCTCGACGGCGGGTTCACCGACTTCCAGAACAGGGTGCTGGCGTTGGACGTGGCCTTCGAGGGCCTATCCGTGCGCTGCGCCACCCTGCGCGGCGAGACGCTGGCCTTCGGCTGGGAGGGGCCGCTGCTGCGCAACGGGAAGGAGCAGCCCATCACCGGCTTTAAGCACTACGAAAACCCCTACTGCCTCGCCGAGTTGCCCGCCGAGCAGATGGAGATCCGCTACGGCGACCAGTTGATGCGGCTGAGCTTTGTGGTATGAGTTGGCGGGGGACTTGAGGTGAAGGAGCTATGAAAACCATACGATTAGGCAAGACAGGATTAGAAGTTTCCAGGACAGGATTTGGGGGTATCCCCATTCAGCGTTTGACCGAAGCCGAGGCGGTCCGGGTGGTACAGCGTTGCCTGGAGCTGGGCGTGACGTTCCTGGATACGGCCAACGGCTACTCGACCAGTGAGGAGCGCATCGGCAAGGCCATCGCCGGGCGACGGGAGCAGGTGATCATTGCCACCAAGACCCCGGCGCGGGATCACGCCACGGCGTGGGAACACCTGGAGCTGAGTCTGAAACGCTTGAATGTGGAGACCATTGACCTCTGGCAACTCCACAACGTCAGTGCGTTCGAGACCTACGAGCAGGTGATGGGGCCGGGTGGGGCCATGGAAGCGGCACAACGGGCGCTGGAGGCCGGCAAGGTCCGGCACATCGGCATGAGCAGCCATTCGATGGACGTGGCCTTGAAGGCGGTCCCGTCGGGGTACTTTGAGACGATCCAATTCCCCTTCAACTTCGTCACCAGCGAGCCCGCCGAGCGATTGGTGCCCCTGGCCCAAAAGCACGACGTGGGTTTCATCGCCATGAAGCCGCTGGGTGGTGGCCTGCTAAGTGATGCCAACCTCTGCATCAAATATCTGCTGCAATTCGACAACGTCGTGCCCGACCCAGGAATCGAAAAGGTTGAGGAGATCGAGGAGATCGCGGCCATCGTCGCCGGGCCCTGGGAGCTGACATCCCAGGAATGGCAGGAGATAGAGCGCATCCGCGCCGAAGTGGGGACGCGCTTCTGTCGCCGCTGCGACTATTGCCAGCCGTGCCAACAGGACGTGCGCATCTCTGTTGTCCTGAACCTGCGCAGCGTATGGAAGCGGTTACCCGCCGAGAGCCTGGTCACGGGCTGGGTCGCAGAAGCCATGGAGAGTGCCAGAAACTGTATCGAGTGTGGTGAGTGCGAGGAGAAGTGCCCGTATCGCCTGCCGATCCGAGAGATGATCGTCGAGAACATCAAGTTCTACGAAGATATTCTGCGGTAAGCGTTCAGGCGGGTGCTGGAAGGAGCCGAGAAGGTGCCAGGCACTTGCGAATAGCTGGCTGATTGAGCAAGCGTACTTGGCCTGGAGACGCTGTTGCCCCTAAACAGCCGATGCAAGTGCCTGGCACCTGGACGCTTAATGTGAGGATTCCAAGCCATGAGCACGAATGTGTCAGCACACGGAAGGCGACATAACACAGTTGAGTGGGAATGGTCGGTTCGGATGGCTGACTCGATCATGAAACGGCACCCGTTGTTGTCGAAGAGGTGGCATTACGAGCCCGGCGTGGTCCTTCTGGCCATCCAGCAGGTGTGGCTGAAAACGGGTGAACAGAAGTACTACGACTACATCAAGAGGAACGTGGACGAGTTTGTCGGGCCGGATGGTGAGATCGGCACTTACCGCCTGGAGGAATACAACCTCGACCAGATCAACGAGGGGAAGCTGCTGTTCCTGTTGTACGAGACAACTGGCGATGAGCGCTACAAAAAAGCGGCCTACCTGCTGAGAGGGCAACTGCGAACGCATCCTCGCACGACTGAGGGTGGATTCTGGCACAAGCAGATCTACCCCCATCAGATGTGGCTGGACGGCATCTACATGGCCTCTCCCTTTTACGCCGAGTTCGCCAGGCGATTCGATGAACCCGAGGGCTTCGATGACGTGGCCCACCAGATCATCCTCATCGAGAAACACACCCGAGATCCCAGGACCGGCCTGCTCTTTCACGGCTGGGACGAGAGCAAGAGCCAGAAGTGGGCGAATCCCGACACCGGGTGTTCCCCCAACTTCTGGGGGCGAGCCATCGGATGGTACGCCATGGCCATCGCCGATGTGCTGGATCACTTCCCGATGAATCATCCCCAGAGAGACGAGCTGCTGGTGATTTTCCAAACCACGGTAGCGGCGATTGCCCGCGTCCAGGACCCGGCCAGTGGCGTGTGGTACCAGGTGCTCGACCAGGGAGATAGAGCGAGCAACTACCTGGAGTCTTCGGCGTCGTGCATGTTTGTCTACGCCATCGCCAAGGGCGTCAGAAAGGGATACCTGGGCCAGGAGGCTCTGGCCGTAGCCAGGAGGGGGTACGACGGCGTCCTGAAGCAGTTCGTCGAGGTGGACGAGCAGGGGCTGGTGAATCTCAGCGGGATCTGTAGCGTCGGCGGGCTGGGCGGAAACCCCTATCGAGATGGCTCGTTTGCGTACTACGTGAGTGAGGAGGTCGTCAGCAACGAATACAAGGGCGTCGGCGCCTTTATCTTGGCCAGCGTCGAGATGGAGCGTGTGGAGCAGTCGTGATGGAGGAACCTTTGTTACCCTTCGATATGCCGGCCATAGAGCCGCCCTCTTTCCCGGATCGCGTCTTTGACGTTCGGGACTTTGGGGCGGTGGGCGACGGGATCACTTTGAACACCCAGGCCTTCCGCCGGGCGGTTGAGACCTGTCACGATCAGGGTGGGGGTGTCGTCCTGATCCCTGCGGGCACCTGGCTGACAGGGCCGATCCATCTGCGCGGCCACGTCAACCTTCGTCTTGAGAAAGGCGCGCTGGTGCGCTTCAGCCGCCGCTTCGCCGATTATCTGCCCGTGATGTTCACCCGCTGGGAGGGGATCGAGTGCTACAACTACTCCCCCCTTATCTACGCTCAGGATTGCCAGAACATCGCCGTCACCGGTGAGGGGACGTTCGATGGCCAGGGTGAAGCCTGGTGGCACTGGAAGACGCTGCAACGGGCAGCCGCCAAAACGCTATACGACGCCGAATTCGACCGGGTTCCCGTCGAGGAGCGCGTCTATGGCACGGAAGAGGCCGCTCTCAGACCGCAATTCCTGCAGCCGATCCGCTGCCGCGACGTGCTGATCGAGGGGGTGACCTTTCTCAACGGCCCGATGTGGACCATCCATCCGGTCTACTGCGAGAATGTCCTGGTGCGGCGTGTCACGGTGAAAAGCACGGGGCCAAACACCGACGGCCTCAATCCGGACTCGTGCCGCAACGTGTTGGTCGAAGACTGCTCCTTCTCCACAGGCGACGACTGCATTGCCATCAACTCCGGGATGAACGAGGATGGATGGCGGGTGGGGCGGCCCTGCGAGAACATCGTGATACGAAACTGCCAGATGAGCGAGGGTCATGGAGCTGTGGCCATCGGCAGTGGCATGTCGGGGGGCGTTCGCAACGTGTACGTCCACGATTGCCGCTTCACGGGAGGCGACCAGGGCATCCGGCTCAAGTCCATGCGCGGGCGGGGCGGCTTCGTCGAGAACGTCACCTTTGAGAACATCCACATGGCGGGCCTACGCCGCGAAGCCATCGTCCTGAACATGTTCTACGGTTCTTCCACTGTGGCCTCAAAGTCGGACGCTCCACCCGTCTTCCGGAACATCCGCATCGAAAACGTGGCCTGTGAAAGCGCTGGCGTCGTGGTGGACATCCGCGGGCTGCCTGAGCAGCGCATCAGCCAGGTCACTCTGGAGAATCTACGCCTGAACGCCGTCGAGGGCATCCGCTGTCAGGACGTGGACGACCTGACCCTGAACAACGTCTCCGCTGTGGTGCAGGAGGAGCCCCTGTTTGACTGCTCCAACGTCAGGGGACTGAACATGACCAACGTGATCCTTGAACGGAGGTCTGATTTATAAATGGAATATGCATCTATGAACCTCAGCCGGATCCATATCCTCCGCGTGGATCCAGGTGAAGATGTGCTCGAATCGGCTCGCAGGTTTCTCAAAGAGGCCGGCGTCGAGCAGGCTGTGGTGCTGGGTGGGTATGGGACGCTGGCGGCTTATCACCTCCACTGGGTAACGCACAACCGCATCCCGACGGACAACGCCTTCGGCCGGGGCGAAGGGGGCATCGAAATCCTCTCCATGAACGGCCTGGTGGTGGACGGTGAGCCCCACATCCACGTGGCCCTCTCCACACCCGACGGCGCCTTCGGTGGTCACCTGGAGCCTGGCTGCATGGCCTATGTCCTGTGCGAGGTGTTTTTCGCCGAGGTGGAGGGGGTGGCCCTGAGCCGCTGGCCTGTGTCGGTCGCCGTCGAAGGCATGGGCCAGGGCACAGTCAGCCGCTTAACGTTCGACAAGGCACAAGCGAGTGACAGCTAAGCGTGAGTTCAGGTGCAACGCACTTTTTCCACAGAACCAAGCTGATTCGAAGTGCAATCTAGTCAAGCGAGCCATTGAAAGCGTGTGAACAAGTGCGTTGCACCTACCAAAAGGAGACAAGCAAATGGCAATGGATACTAGAAAGGTCTTGAAAAAGGTGGCCGAACGAACTCTGGATCTGGCCTTTCGTTACGGCCAGGACGACCTGGACAAGGTCAGCGACGCCCAGAGATGGGCCAACTGGGATTGGTACATAGGGGTGGCTTTCTATGGATTGTGGAAGGCCCATGAGCTGCTAGGGGATGATGCCTACATCTTGAGGGTCAAGCAGTGGATTGACCAGAGGATAGAGACCGGGATTCAAACGGTGTGCGTCAACACCTGCGCGCCTATGACCACGGTGTTGAGACTTCACCAGCTTTACCCTGACGAAAGGTACGAAGCCCTGTGCCAGACGTTCGATGACTACATCCTGAACCAGGCCCCGCGGACTCCCAGCGGCATAATGGCTCACACAGTGATCGGCCGGGACTTTGTTGGTCAGGTGTGGGCCGACACGCTGTTCATGAGCATCATCTATCTGACCCAACGCGGCCTGTACCTCAATAGCCGGGCCCACCTGGAGGAAGCCGCCAGGCAGCGTGTCCTCCATCTCGACAGCCTGTACGACGAAAAGGACGGCCTGTTCTACCACGGGTGGGATGACGTCGCGAAAAAGCCCCTGGGGGTCAAGTGGGGGAGAGGAAATGCCTGGACCATAGTCAGCATGATGGAGATGCTGGAGATCATTCCCCAGGATGCTCCAGAAAGGGCGGCGCACCTGGAAAAACTCAACAACCAGATGGCAGCTTTGGAGAAGCATCAGGATGCCAATGGTTATTGGAGAACGGTCCTCGATCATCACGACACGTATCCAGAAACGTCGGTCACGGCCGGGGTGGCTGCTGGAGCGTTAAAAGGGATCAGGTTGGGACTGATAGACGATAAGTATCAGGAGATGGCTCAAAAGGCAATACAGGCTCTTGTAGCCAAGATTGACGACGAGGGAAATGTGGTGGGAGGATCGTCGGGTACGGCCATAAAGGAAAACGCGGCGGTGTATAACGCAGTACCTCTCGCCGTCACGCCGTTCACCCAGGGATTGGCCTTGATGGCCCTTTGCGCTGCATCGCCCTGAGCTTCAGCTCAGGGCTGAAAGAACCAAGCCCTACGGGCTAAAATTCCAGCCCCGAAGGGGCTTTGTTCTCTCAGCGCGGGGACTTTAGCCCCGCGCTGCCTGGGCCCAACCGCACAGGTCGAATAATTTTCCATCTACTGACACTTCTTGAGAATTGGGAATCTGGAGTGCAGGCGCGAGCCTGTTTCGAGCCCTGCAAAGGCGGACTTGTGTCCGCACTCCAGCAAGTTTAACTATACGAGGAGGCGAAAAATGAAATACTTTGCATCTTTGGAAACCGAACAAGGGCTGAACGCCCTTCCCCACAACCCGTGCCGACTGCTGGACTTTGGCTTGCTGGTACTGCCGGCGGGGGAGAGCTACTCAGGCAGCACGGGCGACCGCGAGGTGCTGGCCGTGATCCTGGGCGGCAAGGCCACCTTCGAGGTCGCCGGCCAGCGGTTCGACAAGATTGGCGGGCGGCCCAACGTCTTTGCCGGGAAGCCACATTCCGTTTACCTTCCCGCAGGCGTCGAGTACGCCGTCACCGCGAACGGGCCGGTGCAGATCGCCCTGACCAGCGCGCCGAGCGACCTGGAAGTGGAGCCCTACGTCATTCCCCCAGAGCGAGTGGCAAATGGCGTGTGGGGCGCAGCCAACTTCAAGCGCTATTTCCACCAGATCCTCACCCAGATCGCGCAGCCCGGCCTGCCCGCCCGGCGGCTCATTGTGGGCGAGACCTTCACCCCCAGCGGCAACTGGAGCACCTACCCCCCGCACAAGCACGAGGTGGACGACCTGCCCCGCCAGGCCTTCCACGAGGAGATGTATTTCTTCAAGGTGGCGCCAGCGGACGGCTTTGGCATCTGTCATTACTACAACGACCAGGGGGAAGAGGAGAACTTCACGGTACGGGACAACACCATCATGATGGCTCCTATTGGCTACCATACGGTCGTCAGCGCGCCGGGGTATGCGACCTACTACCTCTGGTTCCTGGCCGGCGAGCACCGGGTTCAGGCGACGGCGGACGATCCCGCGCTGGGCTGGGTGAGTCGCACCGTGCCGATGTTACGAGAATTGGGGTACTGAAATGAACATATTAGACTCGTTTCGACTAGATGGAAAGGTTGCCCTGGTCACCGGTGCAGGCCGGGGCCTGGGACAGGCCATGGCTGTCGGACTGGCAGAGGCTGGTGCGGACATCGCAGGGCTGGATGTCATCTCTTGCGAGGAAACACAAGCCCAGGTGGAGGCGCTAGAGAGGCGCTTCCTTTCGGTAGAGTGCAACCTGCGAGAGGCCACCATCGCTCAGCTCAACGAGGTGGTGAAGCAGGTGGTCTGCGAGATGGGACGCCTCGACATCCTGGTCAACAACGCCGGAATCATCCGTCGAGAGCCTGCCCTGGAATTCAGCGAGCAGTATTGGGACGATGTGCTCCAGATTAACCTGAAAGCGCTCTTCTTCCTCTCGCAGGCCGCGGCGCGGGTAATGGATGAGCAGGGGGGAGGGAAGATCATCAACGTCGCCTCGATGCTCTCATTCCAGGGGGGAATCCTGGTCCCCTCGTACACGGCGGCCAAGAGCGGCGTGGCCGGGCTCACCCGCGCCCTGGCCAACGAATGGGCGGCCAAGGGCATCAATGTGAACGCCATCGCGCCGGGCTACATGGCCACCGATAACACTGCTCCCCTGCGCGCCGATCCACAACGCAGTCAGGCCATTCTGGCCCGTATCCCGGTGGGGCGGTGGGGGCAGCCGTCCGATTTGAAAGGGGTGGCGGTGTTCCTGGCCTCGGCTGCTTCAGACTACCTGCACGGCGCCATCGTGCCGGTGGATGGCGGGTGGCTGACCCGGTAGGGAGACAACTGATGATTGAACTTGCCGAATCCAAGCTTTTTACGCCGTGGGCCAACCCGGATACCGGCGTAACAGTCTACCTGCTGACGCAAAAGGTCGCGCCTGTTCAGCAGACCTTCTATTTCGTGAACGATGGAATGAGTCGGGACGGGCGCTACCTGTGGTTCTACTGTGCTTTTCCGCCTTCTGGCTCGAGAACACTGGGTGTGATTGACTTCGACAGGCAACAAGTGAGTCACTTCCCTGAGACCCAGTTCAGCGGCGGTTCCCCTTTCGTTGATCCTGATTCCGGCATCGCCTATTGGTGCATTCGCGAGTCAATATGGTGTCGCGGGCCTGGGCCCTCCGACACTGCACAGCAAGTGAATTCACTGCCGGAGGACGTGGTCCGGAATCGGACTGTGTACCGCCTGGCAACGCACCTGACCCGATCAGCCGATGGTCGGGAATTCTTCATTGATGCCGCTCTTGGGCTCCAGTGGGTCTTTGGCACGCTGCCCATTGACGGAAGTGATTTCTGCATGTGGCAGCGCTTTGATCGCAACTACAACCACGCACAATTCAGTCCCACCGATGTGGACCTGGTGCTGTTCGCGCAGGAGAATCACCTCGATCCCATTACGGGATTGCGCATCGGTATCGAAGACCGCATGTGGTTGATCAGACGCGGGGAACGCGCCCGCCCGGTGTTCACCTCTCCGACGCGTGTTACCCATGAGTGGTGGGACCCTGACGGAGAACATGTGCGGTGTGTGTGGGGCAACGAGGCATGGCGAGTCCATATCGCGAGTCAGCGGGTCGAGACCATCCAGTGGCCGAGTCACTGTTGGCATGCCCACGGCAGCAAGACAGGAGTCTACATCGTTGCTGATTCGAACGAGAGGTTCTATCGTGGGTGTCCCTCGACAGTTGGCTTCCTCAATCGCTACACGGACAAACACATCCAGCTTGTCAGCAATCCCGAAATGCCTGGAATCACCGGTTCTCACTATCACATAGACCCTCATCCACGATTCTGCTGTTCGGACCAGTTCGTCGTATTCACCACGACTGTTAGAGGCGAAGTGGACCTGGCGATTGTCAGCACAGCCGATTTGATTGAGAAGACTTCATAGCGCCCCATTAACTCTTTTGCAGAAGGGGATGCGATATGACGGCTCTGAAATACGATGAGATGCCCGCAGAGAAGATCCGCGAGGGAGCCGAGCGGCGGCTGGGGCACACCGACAACCTGATGATCGTGATCGTGGATTTCTACGACGGCCCCAAGGACCAGCCCGACCCGCCCCATGCGCATCCGCACGAGCAGGTTTCTTACGTGGCAGTGGGGGAGGTGCTCTTTCTGATGGATGACCAGCAGACGCACCTGGGGCCAGGGGACGTGTTCCTTGTTCCCTCCGGGAAGCCCCATTCGATTCAGCAATTGACCGAACACGTCCGGCTGGTAGACTGCTTCACTCCCCTTCGCGAGGACTTTCTATGAGAAATTCGTATGAGGAGTCCCGAACTTGTTCGGAGCATTGCCCTCAGCAAGCTGAGGACTCCAGACTGGGCTCCCAAGCTTGTTCGGGGCACAGCTTCTGTAGCAATTTGAGGTAAATACCATGATAGGTCAAACGTGGAACTCTGAAATCCGCGAATTCAAGGACGAGAAGACCGGGCGAACGATCCAGCAATTGACGTCCATCGGCAACAACGTGCACCTCTATTTTACCGAGAACTCGTTCGACGCACACAAGAACGAGATCATCTTCCGTTCCGACCGGGCTTCTGGTGAGGACAAGGCGCCACACGAGGATCCGCTCTACAACCTGTTCCGCATGGATCTCGAAACGGGTGAGATCGTGCAACTGACCGACGAAGCTGAATCCGTAGGCAGTGTGACCAAGACGCCCGATAGCCGCCTCGTCGTCTACGCCACGGGAAACCAGATCAAGAAACTCGATACGCAAAGCGGCGAGATCTCCACCGTCTACGAAGAGACTGGGAACCATATCGCGGGCTCACCCTCGATCAGTGCTAACCGGCGCTACATCGCCTTTTGCCGCAATGAGAACGTCGCTGTCCCTCGTGGGCCAAACTACACCGGCTTCAAAGATCGCTACTACCTGGTCAAAGATGGCCGTATCACCTTAGCTTATCTCGACGGATCGGGCTGGTTCGACGTGTTCAAGGATACGCACTGGTTGGGTCACTTTCAGTTCTGCCCCGACGATCCCACCCTGGCGACCTTCTGCCACGAGGGACCGTGGCACCTGGTCACGCAACGCATCTGGCTGCTCGACTTTGTCTCGCGTGAGGCCCGGCCCTGCTTCCGCCAACAAGAACACGACTCCATTGGGCACGAGTTCTGGACCCAGGACGGCTACATCTTTTTTGACGACCGTGGCCCCGGTCACGACGGCACGATCACGTCAGATCGCACTCAGGCTGTGGCTACAGATGTGGCGGTCAAAGAGAGTACCATGATCCCCTTCGTTGGGTTGGCCGACCGACACGGGAACCTGGTCAGGCGCATTGACATGCCCTACTACTGCAATCACTACCACGCCAATCCGGACAACACCGTCCTGGTCGGCGACGACGTGGACGACCTGGTGCTCATTGACATCTCTACAGACGAGGCCAGGCTCGAAGTGCTCTGCCACCACAAGACCTCGTGGCACACCTCGACCACCCATTGCCATCCCACCTGGAGCTGGGATGGCAGCCGCATCCTGTATGCCTCAGACGTTGGCGGGCGGGTGAACCTCTACCTGGTCGAGCCATAGGAGAATTGGTCGTGATCATAGACGCGGATACCCACATCTCGCCCACGGGCGAAGACGTCATGGCCATCACCTACGATGAGCTGCTGCGCTGCATGGACCGCGCCGGCGTGGACAAAGCATTGGCCTGGCTGCGGCCGCCCTACCTGCGTAAGATCGCTCAGTCCAACGCCTACGTGCACCAGGCAATGCAGCAACATCCCGACCGCATCCTGGGTTTTGGCTGGGCGGATCCCCGCCTGGGTCTGGACAAGGCGAAGGAGGCTGTGAGGCGCTGCATCTACGACTATGGCTTCTACGGCGTCAAGCTCAACGGCGCGCAGAACAGCTTCTACATAGACCATCCTGACATCTCCCTGCCCGTCGTCGAGGAGATCGCCCGGACCGGCAAGCTGCTGGCCTTCCACGTCGGTACCGACGCCTACGAGACCACCCACCCCTTCCGCGTGGCCAAGATTGCCAGGATGTTTCCCGAAGTCAAGATGCTGATGGTGCACATGGGCGGCGTGGCCCACCACGACCTGTCCAACGCGGCCATCGAGATGGCCCAGGAATGTCCCAATCTCACTCTGATCGGCAGTGCGGTGCGGACCAGGGCCATCCTCAAGGCGGTCAAGACGCTGGGCGCCAGCCGGGTCTGCTTTGGCAGCGACACCCCCTTTGAGCTGATGCACGTCGAGGTGGCCAAGTACCACGCTCTGCTGGGCGGCGAGGTCACGCCGGAAGAGAAGCGGATGATCATGGCCGGCAACATCGCTCGCCTCATGGGGTTGGACATCGCATAGGGCAGGGGAAAAGGCATGAAAGCAGGCATCATCTACGACGACCGGGACATCCGCGTGGGCGACGCGCCGGACCCGCGCATCGGGCCGGTTGAGGTGTTGATCGCAACCAGCCACGCGGGCATCTGTGGCACCGACCTCCACATCTATCGCGGCGAGTTTCACGATCGAGTCGAGTATCCTGCCATCCTGGGACACGAGTTCGGGGGCATCATTCGGGAAGTTGGCAAGGATGTGGAGGGTCTCAGGGTCGGCGACCGAGTCGTCGTGGATCCGATTATCTCCTGCCACAGTTGCCCTGCCTGCCTGTCGGGACGCCTCAACGCTTGCCGCACGCTCAAGCTGCTGGGTATAGACCTGGATGGCGGGTTTGGGCAATACGTCGCTGCGCCAGCCAGCCACGTGCACCTGCTGCCCGACAGCATCCCCATGACCTACGCGCCGATGGTCGAGATGTATGCGCTGGGACATCACATCTTGCAGCGCGGACAGGTGCAGCCGGGAGAAAGCGTGGCCATCCTGGGAGCAGGGAAACTGGGGCTTTCGGTGCTTGATGTCCTATGTCACAGCGCGGGCGCCGCTTTGACAATTGTCGCCGACCTCCAACCCTTCCGACTGGAGGCGGCTCGCAAGCTGGGTGCGGACTATACCATCAACGTCACGGAAGAAGACCCCGTGGAACGGGTGATGGAAATCACCCAGGGCGTTGGCGTGGACTGCGTGCTCGAAGCGGTGGGCCATTATCATGCCGTGGAGGGACAGGAAGCGCCGCTGGCCCAGGCAGTCAACATGATTCGCACTGCCGGACGGGTCGTTGCTATGGGGTTGAGCGAGCAACTGTCCGCTGTGCACTTCAAAACCCTCGTGCTCAAGGAAGCGCAGATCATCGCCTCGCGCGTGACGCTGGGCGAGTTTCCGCGCGCCATACGGCTGATGGCAAAGGGACTGTTGCATCCGGATCTCTTGGTCACCGACCAGATGGCCCTGAGAGACGTCGCCACCGCGTTTGAGAAAGTGGATCGGGAGGACCCCAGCACCATCAAGGTCGTGTTGAACGTGTTGGAAGTATAAGAGGTTGGGAGAACATGAAGCGTGAAAACACCTCTGGGGTTATTGCTCCGAGGTCTTTTTGT
>CAZQDO010000124.1:0-13347 GCA_964592085.1 uncultured Anaerolineae bacterium
TTCGATGAACGCTGGCGGCAAGCCTACAACTCGCCACCAAACTGAAATGCACCCTCCGACTTATCTATCATTGATGAAAAACGGTTTTGGATTTATGGTAGGACGGAAAAGGGTAACGACATTCTACCTATTCACTTTCATGTCCCCAAGGCGACGATGGCCTGCCAGATCAGGGCCACCGTATGAGACGCTTCGTCGCAATTCTGGGGACTCTTTTGTATCAGATTGTGGATTCGAGAAGGAGGCAGGATGCGCCAACGGTTGGCACTATTGCGGCCTACACTGACAGACCTCGCCGTGTGGGGGATCGGCTTCACTATTATAGCGATTGCTATCTTGGGCACAGTGGCTACGCTTCGTTCAGGGGAGTATTCGCTGGTAGATTGGGCATCTTTCTTCATCTTCGGATTGGCTCAGGGTGGGGTATACGCCCTCATCGCGCTAGGTTACACCATGGTGTATGGCGTACTGTTGATGATCAACTTCGCTCACGGCGAGGTGTTCATGAGCGGAACGTACATCGCTTACTTCGTAGCCAGAGCCTTCGACGAATCCGGTTTCCTGGATACCCATCCCGTGCCTGCCTTGCTGATCATCTTCGCAGTGGCCGTGGTCGTGTCCAGTGTCATCGCTATCCTGCTGGAGCGCATTGCCTATCGCCCTCTTCGGCGGGCGCCACGCCTGGTCCCCTTGATCACTGCCATTGGCGCATCTTTCTTCCTGCAATATGCCTTTGCCCGACTGTTCGGCTCAGGTATGAAGCGCTACCCAGACGTGCAAGTCCTCAGTGGTTCCTGGCAAGTGGGTGGACTCAAAATCCTGCACATGAACGTCATCATGATCATAGTCGCCATCCTGATGATGATTGGGCTTTTTTGGTTCGTGCAAAGGACGAAAATGGGCAAGGCCATCCGTGCGGTAGCTGAGGACAAGGACGCGGCGGCGTTGATGGGCATTGACGTGGACCGGGTGATCGTCACCACTTTTGTCGTCGGCGCAGCCCTGGCTGCCGTCGCAGGCGTGCTCTTTGCCCTCTACAATAAACAGGTGATCCACACCATGGGTTTCATCCCCGGTCTCAAGGCCTTTACTGCTGCTGTCCTGGGGGGGATCGGCAACATCCCCGGTGCGATGTTCGGGGGCCTGTTTCTCGGAATCTTCGAGTCCATTGGTCCGAGCCTGTTCTTCAGTGGGCTGGGAGTCCCCAGCCCCAGCCAGCTCAAAGACGTCATCGCCTTCGTGATGTTGGTGGCCATTCTGATCTTCCGGCCCACCGGCCTGTTTGGTGAAGTTTTGACCAAGGAGAAAGCGTAAGCGAGCCTCGTTGCTTCTGTGAAGCAGAGCGGGCTCCCATGCCCGTGGTTCGGCGGCCCTTCGGTAGGCTCAGGACAGGCGTGGGAGTCGCTGCTGGTAGATTGTGATCTGCTGAAAGGTGAAGTCTATGGAACTACGAGATGCTTTGAAAGCTAGCTTGAAGATGGGCCTTATCCTGGGTCTCGTTTCCGTGTTCATTGCACTTACGGGAATCGTAGAGGACTTCAACAAGCTGGACATCATCAGTGGCGTGATCGGACTGGGGCATGGCATCCTGTTGCTGGTCAGCCTGGTTGGAGGCTATGTAGCCCTCGGAACCGGGGAGAAACACAACTACCTCACGGCAGGACTCATGGGAGGGCTGACTGGCCTTTTGATCGCCATCGTGCTGACCCTGTTGGTGATACTTATCCACTCGGTGAATATACGGACCGTGTTCGTCAACGCCACTGAAGACCTGGTTGCCCTGCTCATTTTGGGGAAGGATCTGAACCCCGGTGTCCCCATCCTGCTGGCACTGAGTACGGCTCTTGGAGTGCTGGGAGGCATCTTGAGCCAGCTCCCATCGCGCATCCGTACCCCGCTGGTCACTGGCTTGGGGACTGTGCTGCTCTTTGGCGTCTTGCAGGAAGTCGTCAGGGGGATTTTGCTCAACTTCGACCTGTCGAAGAGCTCGATCAAGTTTCTGTTGACCTCCAAGGGACTTGCGCCGACCGGTGCACTTTTGCTTTTCGTTCTAGCGGCCCTCATCAACGCAGGCGGGCCCTACGTTGGGCCGGCACTCCGAAATGCCTATGGCCAACTCAATCCTGCGCGCAAGAGCATCGTGGGCACAGGGCTCCTTCTCCTCGTCGGGCTGGTGGTGGCGGTGATCTTCCTGCGCTTGCCAGTCCCGGTGCCAGAAGCGATGGGGGAGTCGGTGCAGGCACTTCTGGTGTTTGCCCTGTTCGGCCTGCTACCGACTGCTATCGTGTGGCTTTGGCCTTTTCTGCGGCGGCAGCCGGCTCAGCGTGACAAGCTGTTGCTTCAAGCTTCTCAGCTCAGCCCGGCGATTTTCGTCATGGCCACGCTGCCGTTCATGTTGGGGCTGTATTGGTCGGATGTGTTCGACAACTTTGGGCTCTTCGTTCTGATGGGCCTGGGCCTGAACATCGTCGTTGGGTTCGCTGGGCTGTTGGACCTGGGCTACGTGGCCTTCTACGCCATCGGCGCCTACGCGGTCGGCGTGCTGACGTCGCCCAGAGTCTGGTTGGGCGCCGAATGGTCTTTCTGGGCAGCCTGGCCCGTTGCTTTTGTGATCGCTGCTCTCGCTGGCATCATCCTGGGCGTCCCTGTGTTGCGCATGCGCGGCGACTACCTGGCCATCGTTACTCTTGGCTTCGGCGAGATTATCCGTGTCCTGGCTTTGTCGGACTTCCTCAAGCCGTACTTCGGCGGAGCGCAGGGAATCCTGGCCATCCCCAAGCCCCAAATCGCTGGCCTGACATTCCTCACATCGCAGCATATTTACTATGTGATTGTGGCTGGTTGCCTGGTCACCATCTTCATCTCCTGGCGTCTCAAGGACTCCCGGGTTGGGCGGGCCTGGGTTGCCATTCGTGAGGACGAGGATGTGGCCCAGGCGATGGGCATCAACCTGGTGAAGTATAAGCTCATGGCCTTCGCCATTGGCGCCCTCTTTGCGGGCATGAGTGGGGCGATATTCGCCGCTAAGCTGAGCTCGATCTATCCTCACAGCTTCAACCTGATCGTATCCATCAACGTCCTGTGCCTGGTCATCGTCGGCGGCCTGGCCAGCATTCCGGGCGTCATCGTGGGGGCCTGGATCATGCTCTTCCTGCCAGAGGTTCTACGGTTCGCTGCTGAGTATCGGTATATGCTGTACGGTGTTGCCCTGGTGGTGATGATGTTGGTGAAGCCGGAGGGTTTCTGGCCGGCGGCGCGGCACAGGCAAGAGCTACGTGGAGAAACGGAGACAGCGGGAGGGGAAGAGTGAGATGGCCGTGATTCTCAAGTCAAATGGAGTGACCAAGCGGTTCGGCGGACTGGTAGCGGTGGGCGATTTCACTCTGGAGATCGGGGAACAGATGATCGCCAGCCTCATCGGCCCCAACGGCGCTGGCAAGACCACTTTCTTCAACTGTGTGACCGGTTTCTACAGGCCGGAAGAAGGGAGCATCCGCTTCAATGGCGTCGAGTTGGTTGGCCTCTCCCCTGACCGGATCACGACTCGGGGTATCGGTCGTACCTATCAGAATATCCGCCTGTTCAATAATATGACCGCTATCGAGAACATCCTGGTGGGACAGCACTACCGGCTTGGCTCCGGCATCCTGGGGGCGATCCTCCGTGATCCCCGCACGCAGCGGGAGGAACAGAAAGCGCTGGATGAAGCCCTGGAGATGTTGGAGTTCGTGGGGCTCCAGGGTAAAGGGGACCTCCTGGCCAGGAACCTGCCTTATGGCGATCAGCGGCGACTGGAGATTGCGCGAGCCCTGGCCAGCGAGCCGAAACTGTTGCTCCTTGACGAGCCAACCGCAGGCATGAACCCCCTTGAGACTCGCGAGTTGATGGCCTTTATCCAGCGGCTTCGGAGCGAGTTGGGATTGACGATTTTCCTCATCGAGCACGACATGAGAGTGGTGATGGGTATCTCTGATCGGGTGACCGTCCTCGACTATGGGATCAAGATTGCCGAGGGGACTCCGTCCGAGGTGCAGCGGGATCCCAAGGTCATCGAGGCATATTTGGGCAAGAAGCATGTCCTGAGCGAAGCCGAAGGAAAGGTGGCCTAGCATGGCAATATTAGAGGTAGATAACATCCATACCTACTACGGCAATATCCGGGCCTTGAAGGGCATTTCGCTCCACGTGGACGAGGGCGAGATCGTGACCCTCATTGGCGCCAATGGGGCCGGCAAGAGTACCACCCTGAACACCATCTCAGGCTAGTTGAAGCCCCGGGAGGGGAGTGTAAGATTCCAGGGAAAGCGAATAGATCAGCTTGCACCTCACGAGATCGTGGGGCTGGGCATCTCCCAGGCCCCGGAGGGCCGCCGGGTATTCGGTCGTCTTACGGTGATAGAGAATCTGGAGATGGGGGCCTACGCCCGCAGCGACAAAGAGGGAATCCAGGAGGACATGGAGCGGGTTTTCGAGCTCTTCCCCGTACTGAAGGAGAGGCAAAAGCAGGTCGGGGGCACGCTGAGCGGCGGGGAACAGCAGATGCTGGCTATTGGGCGCGCGCTGATGGCTCGGCCCAAGGTCTTCCTCCTTGATGAGCCATCCATGGGCCTGGCGCCCATGTTGGTGGAGGCGATTTTCGATACCATTCGAGACATCAACCAGCAGGGCACCACCATCCTGCTGGTCGAGCAGAACGCGCTGATGGCCTTCTCGGTGGCTCGCAGAGGCTACGTCTTGCAGACGGGGGAGATTGTGCTCCACGACACGACGGAGAATCTGCAGAAAAACGAGATGGTACGCAAGATCTATCTGGGCGAAGAATGAAATTTGACAAAATGGCCCGTATCTGATATGCTTAGTTTCGTCAGTGGTCAGTTTAGGCAAAAGACTGATAACTGTTCACCGGGAAAGGAGTTGATGCGGCCTCAGAATAGTTTGTGCGAAGAAGTCAGTGAGTTGCAGCTAGATGTAGGGTTAGGCACCCTTGGCAGGCCAAGAGTTCATGTCGAGCTGGTGAAAGACAGCTTGACACCAAATGTCAAACAAGGAGGAGACTAAAATGAACAAGAGGATTTGGAACATCCTCACGGTAGTCTTGATTCTCAGCATGGTGGTGGCTGCTTGCGCGCCGGCGGCGACACCTACGCCGACGTCAGTTCCACCTACGCCGACGTCAGTTCCACCTACACCGACCAAAGCTCCCGTCGTCGAGTACGAGGACGAGTGGGGGGTGGTCACGGTGGAGAAGGGAGATACCCTCAAGCTAGGTGTGGGCTTTGGGTTGTCTGGGGCCGGCATTGACGTGCTGGGCATAGACGAACTGCGCGGCGTCGAGCTGGCGCTGAAAGCAAAGCCCGAGGTGATGGGCTTCGAGGTGGAACTGTTGGTAGAGGACGAGATGTGCAACGCCGAGGGAGGCCAGACGGTGGCCAACAAGTTCGTGGCCAATCCGGAGATCGTTGGCGTGGTGGGGCACATGTGCTCTGGAAGCTGCCTTCCTGCATCCAAGATCTATGAGCAGCATCACTACGTGATGGTCTCGCCGTCGTGCACGGGGATCAGTCTGACCATTCCAGATGTGGACGCCACGGAGATCTTCAACCGGGTGTGCTGGAGCGACAAGATCCAGGGTCCGGCGGCAGCAGAGTTCGTGAAGGACGTGTTGGGGGTCAACAAAATAGCTACGATTCACGATGGCAGCCCCTACGCGGAGCAGTTGTCAGCGATGTTCGCCGAGTCCTTCGAGGACCTGGGCGGCGAGGTGGTAGCCCGCGAGGCAGTGAACGTAGGCGACACGGACATGCGTCCGGTGCTGACCAGCATCAAGGGTGGCGATCCTGAGTTGATCTACGCACCGATCTTCCCTGCGGAGGGGGGCTATCTGGCGGCGCAGCGGCCCGACGTGGGGATGGAAGACGTGATCTTCATGGGAGCGGATGGCATCCTGGCGACGTCGTTCATCGAGGCGGCGGGAGACTGGGCGGAGGGGGTGTACGCGAGTGCGGCCAACTTTGCCGAGGCAGGGCCAGCGTTGCCGGCGTTCTTGGAAGCATACGAGGCGGAGTATGGGGAGGCGCCGATAGCGCCGTTCCATGCCCATGCCTATGACTGCTACATGGTGCTGGTGAACGCCATTGAGCAGGCGGCAGAGGTGGACGCCGATGGCAACCTGCTAGTGGGTCGGAAGGCGCTGCGGGATGCGGTGCGGGCCACTGCGGACTATCAGGGTCTGACGGGAAAGCTCACTTGCGACGAGAACGGCGACTGCGGGACGGGCACCGTTTCCTTCTCCATGGTGAGGGGAGGCGAGTGGGTTGACGTGGGTGCTCCCGAGGCGGCTGGGGTGAGGGTAGGCCAGGTGACGGACATGGGCGGCATTGACGACAAGAGCTTCAATGCCACCGCGTGGAAAGGCATTCAAAATGCCATGGCCGAACTTGGCATCGAGGGCAAGTTCCTGGAGTCACAGCAGCAAGCCGACTACGCCAAGAACATCCAGCAGTTCCTGTCCGAGGACCTGGACCTGATCGTCACCGTTGGCTTCCTGTTGGGAGTGGACACCGCCACAGCAGCCGTCGAGAACCCCGACACGAACTTCGCCATCGTGGACTACGCCTACCCCGATTGCTGGGAGGGGGCGGAGCCTGGCAAGGACTGCGGTTCCGACGTGGAACTGGAGAACGTGCTGGGCCTGACCTTTGCCACCGACGAGGCGGCCTTCCTGGCTGGCTACCTGGCGGCAGGGATGACCAAGACGGGCAAGGTGGGCACCTTCGGTGGCATCAAGATCCCGACGGTGACCATCTTTATGAAGGGGTTCGAGGCTGGGGTGAAGTACCACAACCAGCAGCACGGGACGAGTGTGGAGGTGCTGGGATGGGACACGGCTGCGGATGATGGTCTGTTCACGGGTAACTTCGAGTCCACCGACGATGGGCGACGCTTTGCCGAGTCATTGATGGACGAGGGAGCGGACGTCATCTTGCCGGTGGCTGGGCCTGTGGGACTTGGTTCTGCTGCCGCCTGCCAGGAGCGGGGGACGATGCTCGTCGGCGTGGACGATGACTGGTACTTGACCGCTCCGGAGTTCAAGGAGATCTACCTGACCAGCATCGTCAAGAGGATGGACGTGACGGTGTTCGACGCTGTCAAGCAGGTGGTGGACGGCACCTTCAAGGGTGGGGTGTACGTGGGCACGCTTGTGAATGGTGGCGTGGGGATCACCTCATTCCACGACTTCGAGGACGATGTGCCCGCTGACCTGAAGGCCGAGATCGAGCAGGCCAAGGCGGACCTCATCGCTGGCACCATCTCTGTGGATGGCGTGCTGGCAGGCGAGGCAGCGGTCAAAGACCTCCTGGACATCATCCTGGCGAACGGGGTGATAGTAGGGGCTACCGATCCTAACTACGCTCCCCAGAGCTTCCTGAACGATGCTGGCGAGATGGAGGGCTTCGACATTGACGTCTACAAAGAGGTTGCTAGCCGACTGGACGTCGAGTTGGAGCTGGTGACTCCCGACTGGGATCTCATCACCGCTGGCAGTTGGGGCGCTCGCTGGGACCTCAGCATCGGCAGCATGACACCCACGGAGGAACGTGGGAACGTGCTGTGGTTCACCGATCCCTACTACTACACGCCGGCTGGCTTTGCTGTACACGCAGACAACACGACCATTGCCACCATGGATGATCTGGAAGGCAAGGTCATCGGCTTGTGCGGCGAGTGCACCTACGAGCGTTTCATGGAGAAGGACCTCGTCATTTCCATCGCGGGATATGAGGTTGACTTCGTTGACTGGGAGGCTGGCGAGCTAAGGACCTATCCTACTGATGCCAATGCCATCGAGGACCTGCGGCTGGGCGATGGCGTCCGACTGGACGCTGTGATGTCGGCCATCCCCACCTTGCAGAATGCCATTGATGAGGGCGTGCCCATGAAGTTGCTGGGTGATCCGGCCTTCTACGAGCCGCTGTCCTTCGCACTGGATAAGTCGCGTGGGCCGAGCGAGAAGCTCCTGGCCGCGCTCAACGACATCCTGGCAGACATGCACGCCGATGGCACCCTGACCGAGTTGTCCATGAAGTGGTACGGCGAGGACATCACCAAGGAGGCCGCGGCTGACTTGGCGTCCATCGTTGCTCCCGATTGTGACTATGGCGGCAAGATCAAGGAAATCGCAGCTCTTGATCGCTACACTGTTCAGTTTACAATGTGCAGACCTGACCCGGCTTTCCTGGCTAAAGTGGCCTTTATCCCCTTTAGCATCCAACCCAAAGAGCACATTGAAGCCACTGCTGCGTCCGGCGAGATCCTGGAGAATCCCATTGGCACCGGCCCCTACATGCTCGATTCCTGGAATCGCGGCGAGAGCGTTGTCTTTAAGCGCTTCGACGACTACTGGGGCGAGCCGGCCATCGCCGAGACGATGGTCATCCGCTGGGCGACTGAGGGTGCGGCCCGTCTGCTCGAGCTGCAGGCTGGCACGGTAGACCAGATCACCAATGTCAGTCCGGATGACTTTGAGACCGTCAAGAACGATCCCAACTTGCAGCTTCTGACAGTCGCCAACCCCAACATCTTGTACCTGGCGATGTGCAACCTGCAGGAGCCCTTTGACAACCTCAAAGTCCGCCAGGCCATCGCTATGGGGATTGACCGCCAGCGCATCGTGGACAACTTCTACCCCGAAGGCTCTGTCGTACCCACGCACTTTACACCGTGCAGCCTGCCCAATGGTTGCACCGGCGATCCATGGTACGACTTTGACCCCGAAGCTGCCCGCGCGTTGCTGGCTGAGGCGGGATTCCCCGATGGCTTTGAGACCACGATTCACTACCGCGACGTGTTCCGCGGCTACTTGCCAGAGCCTGCCCTGGTGGCGGTTGAGTTCCAGGCCCAGTTGAAGGAAAACCTGAACATTGACGCCGAAGTGATCGTGATGGAGTCTGGACAGTTCATCGACGAATCAACGACCTGCCAGTTGCCCGGCTTCTATCTCCTGGGTTGGGGAGCGGATTACCCGCATGTGACTAACTTCCTGGACTTCCACTTTGGCAGGAGTACCCTGCAGTTTGGTGATCCACACCCGGAGATCTATGAACCTCTGGAAACAGGCGCCCAAATTGGCGACCCGTCGGTAGCCGAACAGTATTACATCGAGGCCAACAACGCCATCCGCGAACTGGTGCCGATGGTGCCGATTGCTAACGGCACTTCAGCTCAGGCAGCGCTGGCCGGTGTGAAGACACACGCGCGCCCGTTTGGCGGTGTAGTCGGCGCCGTCGTTGATCCGGGCAAAGACACTTTTGTCTTTATGCAGAATGCAGAGCCCATCAGCTTATACTGTGGCGACGAGTCTGATGGTGAGTCGCTGTTGCCTTGTGAGCAGATAGTTGAGTCGTTGCTCGCTTACAAGCTTGACTCCGGCGATACCATCCCTGCGCTGGCCACGTCGTGTGAGCCGAACGCGGACTCCACCGTGTGGACCTGCTATCTACGCAAAGGTGTCAAGTTCCACGATGGCTCAGACTTTGGTGCCGAAGACGTGCTTGCGTCCTGGGAAGCAGGCCTGAACGCGGCTAGCCCCTATCACGTCGGCAACACAGGCACCTTCCAGTACTACACGTACCTGTGGGATGTCTTGATGAACGCTGAAGAATAAGGCATTCTGCTGCCTGTGCTTAGTTTAACTTGAGCGTGTGCTAACAACGGTGCGGGGTGGCATATCTGCCTCAATGACTGGCAATATGCCACCCCGCACCATTGCCTGGGAACGCAGTCGTCCCTCAAGAGCAGGTGCAAGGTACTGCCCCTACAGAACTCAACCCATTACGAATTCTTGCTAACAGTTTTTCTATACTTTGGGGGAACCCTATGATCAAATATGCCATTCGACGCATTTTGGCCTCATTGCCTGTTTTGTTCGGTGTTTTGCTGGTCACTTTTACTCTAGCCCGGGCGATTCCTGGCGACCCTTGCAGAGCGATGTTGGGCGAAAAAGCCACCGCCGAAGTTTGTGAACGCTTCAATCGCGAAAGGGGATTTGATAAGCCTATTCTGGTTCAATTTGGTATCTATATGAATGAGTTAGCGCATGGCGATTTCGGCAACTCGATTCGGTTTCGTCGTCCTATTACCCAAATCCTGATCGAGCGCTTGCCAATGACGATTGAACTGGGTTTTGCCGGACTGTTCATCGCTTGTTTGATCGGTATACCCCTTGGCATTGTTTCGGCCCTGCGCCACAATTCTGCCGTTGATGTAGGTACGATGGTGTGGGCAAATGTCGGGGTTTCGATGCCCGTATTCTGGTTGGGTTTGATGCTGGCCTATGTCTTTGCGTTAGTGCTAAAAGATACGCCCTTCCAGTTGCCGCCCTCGGGACGATTGTCGGCAGGCGTGGTGGCGATGCCTTTCTATGAGGTTTATGGTTGGGAACTAACAGAAGGTGCGTTTGTCGCCAAGTTGTTGGAATTCGTTGCCAACCTCTACGTTGTTAACTCCCTGATCACCCTCAATTGGGAGGTTCTAAAGGATGCGATTACGCACTTGATCTTGCCTGCGGCAGCGCTCAGCACTATTCCTATGGCCATTATCGCGCGTATGACTCGCTCCAGCATGTTGCAGGTATTGGGGTTAGACTACATGCGTACGGCCCGGGCCAAGGGGCTGTCTGAACGATGGGTAGTGATGAGGCATGGTTTCCGCAATGCACTTCTACCGATTGTGACGATAGTGGGGCTTCAACTGGGGGTGGTCTTCAGTGGGGCGATTCTGACGGAGACTATTTTCAGCCTGGCAGGGGTGGGGCGAAGTCTATATGAAGCTATCACTGCACGCGATTTTCCCATTATTCAGGGTTTCACGGTTGTAGTTGCGATAGGATATATCGTCGTAAACCTGGTGGTAGATCTATCGTATGCTTTCCTCGATCCCCGCATTAAGATGAGCTGAAAACAGAAAGAAGCTCCGCCAGGCAACTATACAATTCAGGATTGCGACAATGCAGACTCTATCTACAGATTTCCGAGAATACTCACGCTCTGAGAATTTGTGGTTGGTGGCCCTTCGACGCCTCTTTCGGCAACGATCGGGAATTGCCGGGATGGTTCTTCTGGGGTTCTTGACCCTGATGGCGATTTTTGCCCCCATCATTGCACCCTACGATCCGATTCAAGTTCTAATTGGAGTAGAATCGGTTAAGAGACGGGCAGATCCGTGCATTCACCTGCTGGGCTGCCCTGAAGACCAACCCCAGCACCTGATGGGCATTGATGGCAATGTGCGGGATGAGTTCAGCCGGATCATTTATGGCACCCGTATCTCTCTACGTATTGGATTTGTTACCATTGGCGCCGCCGTAATTGTGGGGACAATTCTGGGGGCTATAGCTGGTTATACCGGCGGATTGATCTCGGACGTCATCATGCGTGTCCTCGACGTGGTGCTGGCCTTTCCCTTTCTACTGCTAGCTATTGCCATCGTTGCCGTTCTGGGACCGGGTTTAACTAATGCAATGATGGCCATCGCTATCATCAATGTTCCGGCGTTTGCCCGAGTTATCCGTTCCAGTGTTTTGTCGGTCAAAGAGGAGGAATATGTTTCGGCGGCCCGGTCAATTGGGGCTAGTCCATTGCGAATTCTCTTTTTGCACGTCTTGCCCAATGCCATCTCTCCGATGATCGTGCAGGGCACATTGGGTATTGGTACTGCCATTCTAGAGACTGCTGCGCTTTCGTTTATCGGGATGGGTGCGCAACCCCCTGATCCTGAATGGGGATCCATGTTAGCCTCTGAGCGGAACCAGGTCTTCAGTGCGCCACACCTGGTCTTCTTCCCTGGCTTGGCGATTATGATCACAGTATTGGGTTTTAACCTGCTGGGCGATGGTTTGCGTGACGCGCTAGACCCACGGCTGCGCCTATAGCACCTGCGTCAGACCTACGAACTTGATAATGGAGGTGATCTTCTGATGAGTACATCCACTGTCGCGTTAACCCAACCGTCGGCCGACGCAGAGCATAATCTGGCCGCTCAACGGGCCAAAGTGCGAAACTTCATCATCAAGTTGGCCCTGGTGTGGATTGGCATCTTCATTGCCCTGGGGGCAGGAGTCAAGCTTCTTAAATTCGACATAAGTTTCATGCTCGATAGGCTGGACTTCATTATCCAGGGGATTGAATATACACTGTTGGTGTCGGCAGCCGGTATCATCGTGGCCATCATCCTGGCTCTCCTTGGAGCGCTGGGTCGCCTTTCCAAGAATCCTATCGCCAATGGCCTTGCCACCTTCTACGTCTCTTTCATCAGAGGCACGCCCCTGCTGGTTCAGGTCTACGTGTGGTACCTTGGCTTACCGCAAATCGGACAACAACTGGAGGCACTGGGCTTGACTGGGGCGCAGAGGCTCCTGACGTTGCCCGCTATCCCGGCCGGCGTCCTGGCCCTGGGGGTGTGCTACGGGGCCTACATGACGGAGACCTTCCGGGCCGGCATCCAATCCATCAGTAAGGGTCAGACTGAGGCTGCTTATTCGGTGGGCATGACGCCAGGCCAGACCATGCGCCGCGTCATCCTGCCCCAGGCTTTGCGCATCGTCATCCCCCCCATCGGCAATGACTTCGTGGCTATGATCAAGGATTCATCTCTGGTCTCGGTGATGGGGGTGTGGGAACTGACCTACCGCGCCACCAAAATGGGCCGCCGCTACTTCCGCTCCCTCGAGACGCTGACGGTAGCTGCATTGATCTACTGGGTTATGTGCATTGTCTTGCAGACGTTGCAGGCTCGTCTGGAGGCTCACATGGGTCGAGGAGAGAGGAGGTAGGATGGCACCCATCATCAAGGTTCGGAATCTGGAGAAGTGCTTCGGCAAGCTCTATGTCCTAAGAGGTATAGATCTCGACGTGGAACCGGCCGAGGTGTTGGTGGTCATCGGCCGCTCTGGGTCAGGGAAGAGCACCTTCTTGCGTTGCCTGAATTTTCTGGAGGAGCCGACGGCGGGCACCATTGAGATTGACGGCGTGGTCATCCCGGCGGGGGAGCCCAGTCGCGAGCACCGCGTTCACATCCAGCAGATCCGGGCCAAGACGGGCATGGTCTTCCAGCACTTCAACCTCTTCCCCCACATGACGGCTCTGGGAAATGTTATCGAGGGACCGGTGACGGTCAAAGGAATGTCCAAAGGGAAAGCCGTCGAAATCGGCGAACGGCACCTGGGCTGGGTGGGCCTGATGGACAAGCGCGACGAGTATCCCGCGCGCCTCTCTGGCGGGCAGCAGCAGCGGGTGGCCATCGCCCGCGCCCTGGCCATGGAGCCTAAGATCATGCTCTTTGACGAGCCCA
>CAZQDO010000125.1:0-13318 GCA_964592085.1 uncultured Anaerolineae bacterium
GGCATTGGGGGCTATATATCCGCTGGTTGGTTTTTTGGGGGGCTCCATAAGCGATAGAAATCAGCGCAGTTGATTCATTAGCTCCAGCGCTGTTCTCTCAGGAACGATCTCTATGGCAAACTCCCCCAGTCCCCGCTCAGCCCCCGCCCAGTGTTTGAAGGGGCAGATCTCAAAATGCAGCCGGTAGCTCATGCTGAGCTCATTGGAGGTCTCAGGCACCTGGTGGCAGACGATGGTCAGACAATCAATCTGCGTCGCCTCGTACAATGCCTTCAGCGTGCGGACCAGCGTCCCAGCCAGGCTGCGAATCTGGTCTTCGGCGCACGCCGCCAGGCTGGATACCGGCTCCTTGGCGACGACCCATACTTCGTAGTTGGTGCGTGGGGCAAAGGGGGCGATGACGGCGCTGAATTCATCTTCGGCGATCCAGCGATCCTCTTTTGCTCTCTCCGAGGCGACGATGGCATCGAAGGGGTTCATCTGCCACTTGCTCCTGAACTGAAAGCAGCCATCGAGTTCCTCTCGAATGTGCCTGGGGATGCTGGTCAACGCTCCGACTTGCCAATGGAAATGGCTGAGGGAAGCTCCCCAACCGTGATTGCGGAACAGCACGGGCACCCGCCCCTCGGCCTCCATTTCTCGGCAGAAGCTGGCCGCGGCGCTCAAAGCGTTCGCCTCTTCCTCAGCATCAATTTCTGCCAGGCTGGTCTTGTGCTCCGGCGTCTCCACGATGTTGGAGTGCTCCATCAGCCAGGGATAGAGATTGGGGAAGACGCGGGCGCGCCAGGGAGCTTCTCCAATCCTCAGCCTGTCCCCTCCCGTGGAAACGGCGCGCGGCGTCTGGTCCTCGAATCCAGGGCAAAAGAAACAGGCCCTCCCCGCTTCGAAGTGCAGGGAGGGCACTGTCCAGGGCCGCTCGGCCCGGGCGATGTTGATATGGCACCAGGTGTCGGTGACGTAGTCCTTTCGTCGCTTCACCGGCTGCTCCAGACGCCCCTCCCGCTGATAGGCGCTCAGCGCGGCGGGGACCCCGCTCTCAGGGGGCAGGATCACCTCGACGTCTGACACCTCGACGAACAGATCTTCATCCCAGCGCATGGTCACATCTCCTGGACACCGGGTCATACCTGGCTACATTGAAAAGCGTATGCGGCCTGTTTCCTCGTGTTCCCCTCTGCCTCCTCAAAGCTGCGGGCCTCGTTCAAGCAGAAGGTGAGGGTGCGCAGCTTCCAGATGGCGAAGAGCAGGTCATGGTAACGGGAGCTGAAGCGCTGAGCGATGTAGCCACGGGCCAGGCTGTCCAGAATGTGGATCCACTCCTTGAGCCCCAGTTCTGCACCTCGCTCCTTAAAGCTTGTGCTGAGCCCCGTCGAAGCATCAACTTTGGCTGCCAACAAATCCTGAAGCAACGTCGCGTCTTCGACGGACAGTCCCAGCTCGCTCATCAGCCCGGCGGTATCCCCCAGTTGCTCCACGAAGGCGAAGAAGGAGCCAATTTGCTCATCCAGATCCACGTAGACCAGAGTGCGAACGTCTTCTCCGACTCGTTCGATCTCCGTGGCCGTGGGGGGCAGCACGCGCACCAGCGACTTGGTGTCTGAGGGCACGGCTTGGTCCCTCCCGTGAAAATGCACCTGCTTAACAGCCTCGTCGAAGCATTCGATGAACATGGTCTTCAGCTCGTCCATGCTCTTCTTGTTGTGCGTCTTCTGGGTCAGATACAGCTCTGCCACACGGTTTCCGCCGACCAGGGTGTTGATGATGAGGAAAGTGTCAATGCCCCAGGTGTGGGTCGGGGCGATGCCGCAGTCGAGGAGATAGCGGGCCAATTCAGCGGTCAGGCAGAGCTCGCCCCCCAGCGGCTGGTTGATCTCCCGTCCCTCGGGGAAGAAGCGGCTGATCAGCGGCCGGGTGACGTGGCGGGTGATCTGGGCGTCGAAGGGGCTGCGGTCGAAATAGCCACGGGTCATAGCGACGCCGTATTTGTCAATTCCCTCGACCAGGACATTGCACCACTTGCTGGTCATAGAGGTGATGTCGGCGTCCAGGAAGATGATGCGGTCGTGACCGTCGGCTAGGGCCTGCTTGAGGCCGGTGACCATGGCCCCGCCCTTGCCGGTATTGCGCAGGTCGGAGCGAATCAGTTTGATCCGCTTGCCGTACTTCTCCTCCAGGCCGGGCAGCCGCCCGCTCAGCAGCGCAACGGTGTCGTCGGTGGACCAGCCGTCAACGACCAGGACCTCATCCACGGTCGCGGCCTTGAGCCCCTCTTCGATGACCAGCAAAGGTCGTCGTCCCTCATTCTTCTCCGGCACGATCAGCACATTCGACATTTTGCCTCCTCAAAGTTCTACCAGTGGGTGATAAAGCTCTGGCCGCTGGCTTCTCAGCACGGGTTCCTGCTTCCGCTCTTTCAGAATCAGGCTCAGGTCCAATTCCGCCACCAGTAGCTCTTCCTCGGTGTGAGAAGCCTCGGCGATCACCTCGCCCTTGGGATTCACCACTTTGCTCAGGCCGCAGTAGGTGACGTCTCCCTCGCGGCCCACGCGATTGACGGCCACGGTGAAGAACTGGTTATCCTGGGCCCGGGCGCGGGTGCGCAGATTAAGCAGGTACTCGTAGTTCACAGGAACGGCTGAGGGGATGAAAACCACCTCGGCGCCCTGCGAGGCCAGGATGGTGAAAATCTGGGGAAAAGCGTGCTCGAAACAGATGGCTACCCCCACGGTGAGTCCGCCCAGATCGAAGACCGGCAATTGATCCCCGGCCCGGAAGTAGCGGTGCTCTGCCGGGTAGAGGTGGGATTTGCGGTACTTCCCCACCAACTTGCCCTTAGCGTTAAGGAGAAAGGTGGTATCGTAAAGCACTCCCTCTTTGGCGTTGTCCCGTTCTACGATGGTGCCCAGGATAGCTAACCCATGCTCCTTGGCCTGCTGTCCCATCTGCTCCGTGGTCGGGCCGGGGATGGGCTCGGCCAGATCGTAGAAGGCGTCGCCGATGAGGTCCAGGTTGTAGCCGGTGGTGAAGAGTTCGGGAAAGCAAATGATATCGGCCTTGCCTTGAAGCTCATTCAAAAAATTAAGAGCCTTTGATAGGTTTCTCCCTTTATTTTTTATCATGCAATCCATCTGAATCGATGCTAACCTTGCTTTTTCCCTGTTCAACTTCTCAACCCCCTCGGAAGTTATTCAATGAGCGTATTGAAAAAAGATCGCTCTGGGGCCCGCCCCCTTATACGCAGTTTGCCGTCTTCAAATGCTCGTAAGACCCGTCCCCGGGTCGTCTTCGGGGAGTCCCACTACGATAAGAGGGTGAGCTTGACCCGCCAAGTCGCCCGGGGACGGGCTCTGGAGCATGCAAAAGTGTTGCTGAACTTCGTATAAGTCCCCGGGCCGATTTCCGCACCCGGGGACGGGTGCGAGAGCTTTTTTCAGTAGAGTCATTCAATCTGGATTGAAAACCCAACAACATCCGTTACGCACGCCTCAGGAAACCCTCAACCAGAATGTAAGTAGCGAGGAACATGAGGGCAGAAAGTGCTATCCTCCACTGTATCAATGTTTCAGATAGATAATAAAAGAGGACACCAGATGCCCCCAGGCCGATGGCCAAACTCGCAATCCTTCTCGAAATCCTCATGGCCCCCTCCGCCTATCGGAGCAACGCTCCCCCCGATTTCTGATCAAAAACGTGGATCTTTCCCTCATCAAAGGTAAGCCAAACCTTATCTCCGGCCCTTAGGTCTTGGGTGGAACTCCTTATAGCTACAATAGGGTTTCCTCCTGCCTCTAAATGAACGTTAGATTCCTTTCCTAAGGGCTCTATGTGGACAACTGTTGCCTCTAAAGCGTGGCTGTTGCTCTCCTTCGTAATCGCGACGTTTTCTGGGCGTATTCCCAGGATTACCTCCGATGAGGTGGTTTTTTTCATCAGACCCATTGCCTTTTTGGGAAGTTCATAGGTGCAGAACTTCAGATCAATGACCAGATCTCCATTCTTCTTCTCCTCCAGCCTCCCTTCCAACATATTCATAGGTGGGCCCCCGATGAACTCAGCCACGAATACATTGCGGGGGGTATGATATAATTCATCTGGCGTGCCCACTTGTTCCAGGCGGCCGTCGTTCATGACCGCGATCCTGTCGCCCATCGTCATGGCCTCTACCTGGTCATGAGTGACGAATATAGCGGTTACGCCCAACTCCCGCTGCAATTCTTTCAGTTCCACCCTGGCGTGAACTCTTAGCTTGGCATCGAGATTTGCCAGGGGCTCGTCCAGCAAGAAGATCTCAGGGTTCCTGACCATCGCTCTCCCCAGGGCTATTCTTTGCCTCTGGCCGCCGCTGAGGGCCTTCGGTTTCCTATTCAGAAGCTCCTCGATTTCCAGGAGTTGAGCGGTTTTCTTAACCCGCGCTTCGATCTCACGCCGGTTGATCTTCCTGATCTCCAAGGGAAACGCGATGTTGCCAAACACGGTCATGTGCGGGTAGATGGCGTAGTCTTGAAATACCATCGCCACTTCCCGTTGCTGTGGAATCTTGAATATGCCACGCTTCGGACAGTCCACCAGCTCATCTCCAAACCATATCTCCCCCTCATCTATTTCAAGCAAGCCAGCGATGCTATTGAGAGTCGTTGTCTTGCCGCACCCAGAGGGGCCTACCAACACCATGAATTCCTTATCTCTTACCTCTAAATCCAGGTTTTCGACGGCTATCGTCTCTCCATATCTTTTTGTCAGACCTTTTATGGTCAGACTAGCCATTTAACACCTCCCGTATCTGCTCAGGTGCAACGCACTTTCGCGTGAACAAGTGCGTTGCACCTTATGGCTGAGCAATCCCCACCGCCTACATTCCAGCGTATCCGCGCATGATGTATTTTCCCAGAAAGATGAAAATGATCAAGGTGGGCAACGCCACCCACAAAGCTCCCGCCATTTGGAGGTTCCACTCGGCCACGAAGGATCCCTTCAGGTTGGCCATCGCTACCGTGACGGGCATGTTGGCCATCCCACGGGTTAGCACCAATCCCCAAATGTAATCGTTCCAAATCACAGTGACCTGAAGGAGCGCTGCCACCACAAAAGGGATCACGGAGAGGGGCAGCATGATACGCCGATAGATCGTCCACGTCCCAGCCCCATCCACCTTGGCTGCATTGATGAAGCTGTCGGGAATTTCGTCATAAAGCGTTTTGAAGACGAAGGTGCACATAGGAATGCCAAATAGCATGTACAGTAAAACCAACGCACCCAAATCGCCGTGCAATTTTATCTTCGATACAGTCTGGACCATGGGTATGAGTTGCACCTGGGGTGGAATATACAGGCAGAGGATAACCAGGATGAGCAATATCGTGGAGCCGGGGAATCTGCGCTTGGAGAAAACGTATCCCAGGATGGAACCGAAAAAGCAAGCGACCATCGTGCCTGATCCCACGAGCACGAGGCTGTTCATCAGCGGTCTTCTTAGATAGTCAAGGGATTCCACCAAGGGGGACAGGGTGGGATGTAAAGGAAGTGTTATGGGAGTTGTGAGGATCACCTCTTTGGAGGTCTTTAAGGCAGTTACAACGCAGCTCCAGAGGGGGAGAAGACTTAAGACGGCAAAGAGTCCCAGCAAGATATAGAGTATGATACGGCTAAGCTTAGGAGTTCTCACCTTATTCCCTCCCATATACTCGGCCCAAAAAGGGTACAACGACGACCAGGCTAAGCACGAGTATGATCGTAGCATAAGCGGCCCCGTAGGCGAATTTGTCCAGGCCAAAGGTCTCCTTGTACATCGTCACGCCCAGGATATGCGAGGAGTATCCCGGACCTCCCCTGTTTAGTACCCAAATGAAGTCAAATGCCTTGAGGGCGAAACACATGAAGATAATAAACGCGGTGGCGAAAGAGGCTTTCAATTGGGGAATGACGATGCGTCTATATATGGTGAAAGTTGATGCGCCGTCCACCTTGGCCGCTGCTATGTGAGAGCCAGGGATGGATCTGATTCCCGCCAAGAAGATGATGCCTGAGTACCCGGCAAATTGCCATATCAGGGCGGCAACGATGCAGTACATCACGATATTCGGATCGGTGATCCAGGCACTTTTTAGAAACCCCAGCCCAAGCTTTTCCAATAAAACGTTGATGGTCCCCACCCTCGGGCTGTACATCCACGCCCATAGAGCGGCGGTCACTACAAACGAGAGGGCAAAGGGCAGCAAATAGACCGTTCTAAAGACGCCCTCCCCCCTCACTTTTTGATCCAGCAATATGGCCAAGATTAAACCAACGAGGATAACGCCGGGCACGAAAATCACGATCAGTAACAGGTTGTTTTTCAAAGAGGTCCAGAACAATGGATCCTGGAATAAGGCCGCATAATTTTTGAATCCAACCAGGTTATAGCTGGGAACAAAGCCCTTCCAATCGGTCAGGGAAATGAAAAAGTTCCATCCGCTGAAGCAGTAAAAAGACACGAATATGCTCACTAAAGCTGGCAAGAGGATGAGCGCCGTGATGATCCTCTCTTTCGTTTTTGGGTCCAATCTAACCTCCACAGCTCTTTGGGATTTCGCAAGGTCACGGTGTTGGAATCCCCAACTTGTTGGGGCCACGGCGCGATACACCCCAACAAGTTGGGGACTCCGGCCCGCTATCCTGCCAGCTCTTAAAGACCTATTTCCACGAGTTGGTCAAGGTATCTTCCAAACTCTCCATGAAGAAACAGGAGGTGGGGATGGCGCAAAGGAAAACGTCCCAACGGGCCACCCCCACCCCGGATCGAATTCTCCTGTTCGCTAAGGAGTGAGATCCCATTCCACCGGCCATTCAGTTTCCGCTTGAAGGCTGGCTATCGCGCTTGCTGCTCCGTCTACGTCCCTATCCACCCCGATCTTGGCGGATATGATGTCGGTTAGCTGGCCCATGAACGCCGGGGGCGTGCCGCTCCACATGCCGGGACGGTAATACGTGGCGGTCTGGAAGTGTGCCGCGGAGTCGTCCCTTTGATAGTCGGTGAAACCTTCGCCCATGACGGCGTCGGTCCGCGCTGGTATGAAGCCCTTTGGACCGGCGAACGCGCTTTGAGCTTCGGCACTGACGATGGTCTTGAACCAGTTGATGGCATTGGCTGGGTGTTTGGCGCCCTTGGGGAGACCGAACACGTCCAAGCTAACCCCGAAGATGTCCTCTGCTCCCGGGAGGTAGAATGCGCCGAAGTCTTCATGGTAATCTGCCTCTGTGATTCTGAATTCTCCTACAGCGCAGTCACCCATGACGTTGATTCCCGCTTCTCCCTTGATCACGCGCCCTACTGCTTCGTTCCAGGTTAGGGCAGCGTGATCCGCATTGACGTAGTCCAACATCTTGTTGAGCTTTTCCAGCGAATCCACGAGCTTGGGGTTGCTGGCATCGGTGACCTTTCCGTTGATGAAGTCTTCGTAGTAATCTATCCCCTCGCTGGCGGTGAGTGCTCGGAAGGCATAGGTCAGCGGCCAGGCGTTTTTGTCTCCCAAGGCGATGGCATCCACTCCCTCGGCCTTCAAGGTGTCACATACGGCCCAGAACTCATCCCAGCTCGTAGGTTTGGAAAGGCCATATTCCTCGAAGAGGGGGGTGTTGTAGAAAACAACGCCTGCCTGCTGAATACCGGCCGGAACGGCGTAATAGTGCCCGTCAGGCATCTTGCACATGTCCTCTACGACATCCGGGACGGCGGCTTTAGCCTCTTCGGTCCAGACCTCATCTATCGGCTCGAGCATGTCGGCTTCCCAGTAGGGTACCAGACCGAACGGATAGCTCTGGAACGAATCCGGGGCTTCCCCGGCGAGCATCAATGTGTGGATGACCTCTCTCATCGCTATCCCGCCACCGCCAGCTACTGGGCTCTCCAGCACGATGGCGCCGGGATATTCCTCCATGTAAACGGCGACGAGTGCATCCATGGCGGCCTTTTCTGACCCTGACGTCCACCAGTGGTAGATCTCGAGTATGGGTGACGTGGGGGCGACTGGAGCCGCCGCTTCTTCAGCACCAGGGATGAGGAGCTTCCAGCCGGGTTGGATCAGACTGGGGTTCTCAATGTTGGCAAAGCTGGCATCTTCGCCATATTTGGCGTTGGTGGCATCAACGATGGCCCAGTAGGCTGGGCCGTTGCCCAGGTACTTCTCCGCCAAGGCCCAGAGGGTGTCCCCCAGCTTAACTGTATAGGTCAACTCCTCCTGCTGCGGCGGGGCAGCGCTGACCACGTTGGCTGCCAACATGCTGACCACCATCATTAGCGCCAAGGCAACGTAAGCTACTTTCTTGCTAAACATGTCTCCTCCTTAATTAGGTGTGCGCAAGTTTTTCGAGACTCTAACCGATCTAGCCTACAGGTTTATTGATCTTGCTTGGTCACCCCCTTTCGGAATCACTACCATGCTTTTTCCCACTTTGGATGCCAGGAAGTAAATCATAATATTATATTGTTATTATAATCTCCACCACAATTATACCCTAAAATGGGAACTTTGTCAAGGGGAAATCAGAGCAGGTGCATTTCAGTTCTGGGGTAGCCTCTCTTGGCAGACTGGCCGGAGCATCCTGAGCTTGTCGAAGGGTGCGGCTTTGCAGGACCCGCATCCTTCGACAGGCTCAGGACGCCGGTGCCGACTTCCAAGAGTGCACTCGGCTCCCAAGTGAAATGCCCCTTCAGAGCAAAACTAGGAGGGGGCTATGCCTGCGGCAGACCGGTTATGGCACTGATGATCTCGGCCGCTTTGCGCAAGGCTTCTTCAATGGTCATACGAGTGGAGATGGCGTTCTCGATCATGGCTCGCAGTTGCTCCGACACTCTGGCATACTCAGGTGTGAGGGGCCTGACACGGGCGTTGTATAGCATCTTCGAGGTCTGGTACAGGAACCAATCTCTCTCCGAATCGAGGGCTTCGTAGACGGAGATACGAGGTGGATTTTGGCCCGTGGCCAGACAGAACGCTTTCATCAGCCTTGGGCCAGTGGCGATCTTGAGGATTTCCAGGATCAACTCTGGCCTCTCCGCCTGCTGATAGATGGCATAGCTCATGCCCCCGGCGGTGGTGGTCTGCTGTCCACCGGGTCCAGCCGGAATGGGGACGAACCCTACCTTGGCCCGGAATTGAGCGTCATCCCAGCCGGCGACTTCCTTGATCAGAGCACTTTCGTAACTACCGCCGATGGACATGGCGACCTCCCCTGCGGCGAATAGCTTCGGTGCTCTGTTCCATTCATATGTCGTGACCTCTGGCGCGGCGATATGGTAGCGGTTCACAAGATCCCTTAAGAACCCAATAGCCCGCCTGGTGGCATCGCTTTCCAAGACTACACTTCCCTCGGCAAAAACGTCTGCACCTGTTGACCAGAGGAAGGGCAACAATTGATAGGTAGTCGTTTCTTCTCCCTTCAGCCCACCCGGAAAAGCCAGAACGTGAGACCCCAATCCGTATCTCTTGCGCACCTCGGCGCGTTGGAAGTGTTGGGCGACTTCGATCAGTTCGTCCCAGGTGGTCGGCGGTCTCATCCCCTCAGCCTCGAACCAGTCTTTTCGATACCAAATCAAGGCCATGTCGGTCTGGACATGAATGGCATATAGGTGTCCATCATGGCAGCTCCCGTCCACAAATACAGGGAAGAAATCCTGCTTATACTCATTCTCCACCCACTCAGGATCGATCTCATCAAGCGGTCTAAGAAAGCCGGCTCTGGCGAACTGGGTTACCCAGACAGAGTCAATGAGGGAGAAATCGGGCGCATTGCCACTGGCCACAGTAGTGCTAATCTTGAAATGCAGCTCTGGATGACCGACCAGGAGCAGATTGAGCTTCACCTGTCTATCCGGATTCTCCTCGTTCCATAACGTTGTCGCCTTCTGCAGAGACGAGGCCCACCTCTCGCCGGGGATCATAACTTTTAGCCGCATCACATCCCGAGAAGGGGACAAGGAGAAATCGCTGACAAAGGTGCCCAACCCTGGCCGGCGATAGATGATCCCCTCGTAGGCTAGCTCGGTAAGGGCCTGGCGCACCGGCGCGTTGCTGATGCTGAACATCTCGCACAGTTCATGCTCCGTAGGCAGGCGATCGCCGGGCTTGAATTCACCCCTCTCGATCTTCCCTTTTATCACCTGCTTCAACTGGTAGTAGAGCGGGATAGGGATGTTTTTGTTAATCTCAGACATGCTATCTCCCTACTTTATAATAACATTATTACAAAGTATACTATACGAGAGGCAATTTGTCAAAGTTGCCGGGTGAGGTACCTGAAAATACACCATTCTATCTGCTCGAAGTCAGGAGTGAGCCACTTGCCAATCTCGTGCTTGTAACAGCTTGACAGTCCGGGTATCTTGCTTTATAATCGTGTTGGGTTAAATCATGAGGTCTCCCGTCGAGCGGGATGATCCTTGAAGTTAATGGCGTTAGCCAAAATTGCTGTTTTGCATTGCATACACTTGGCTGGTATAATAGGGCAGGAGGTGACGGCAGTGACTCTACAAGAGATTATGGCCGACATTCACGCGCTTTATGAAGATTTGGAGGCATACGAGCGGAAGTACGGTGTGCTTTCGGAGACATTCTACCAGGCGTACACCAGCGGCGAAGAGCCGGAGGATGATGCCTGGGTGCTAGATTGGGCTGACTGGGCCGGAGCGTACAAAATCTTACTGCGTCGCCAGGAACAATACCGTCGTGCTATTCAGACCTTGCGAGAACAATCACAGACACTAGTCGGCGTCATCGAAAGAACGGCCCGTCATGAACCCATTCCAGTCGCTTCGTGACTACGAAGAATCCGTTTATACCCTCAGGCAACGGTTTCCTTCCGTCCAAAGGTCCACCCTGGTCGTCTTGCGAAGGGGCAAACGAACGGCTACTCTACAGGGTGAGATCACCTTACAAGCACATCCCCCCCGATATCAAGCATCACCGCATTCCTGCCCCCAATATGAGCGTCACTCAGCCCAATTTGCCAGCCCTCATTCGAGAAATCGAAGAGCTGCAAGTTGAGACCGAAAGCGAGTCTAATGGGACTCACAGTAGTTGAGGTGATTCCAGCGAGAGGTTCTTGATGAAAGACTTCTTCATCAGCTACAACAGCGCTGACCGCACCTGGGCCGAGTGGATCGCCTGGCAGTTGGAGGAGGCGGGGTACACCACCGTGCTCCAGGCCTGGGACTTTCGCCCGGGCTCCAACTTCGTGCTGGAGATGCGGCGGGCCGCCATCGAAGCCGAGCGAACCATCGCCGTGCTGTCGCCGGACTATCTGGGTGCACGCTTCACCCAGCCCGAGTGGGCTGCCGCCTTTGCCCAGGACCCGACGGGCGAGAAGGGCACGCTACTGCCGGTGCGCGTCCGGGAGTGCGACCTGAAGGGCCTGTTGCCCCAGATTATCTACATTGACCTGGTGGGATTGGAGGAGGCAGCGGCCCAAGACGCCCTGCTGGCCGGGGTGAGCCGTGCCCGTGCCAAACCGACCGCTCCACCGGGCTTCCCAGGTGTTACCCCTCGATCGGTGCCCAAACGACCGCGCTTTCCCGGATCCCTGCCTCCCACCTGGAACATCCCCCACCTCCGCAACCCGAACTTCACCGGGCGGGAGAGCTTGCTGATTCAGCTCCGGGCGGCGCTGACGTCGGGACAGCCTGCCGCGCTGACCCAGGCCATCAGCGGGCTGGGCGGGGTGGGCAAAACGCAACTGGCCGTGGAGTACGCCTACCGCCACGCGGCGGAGTACGATGTGGTGTGGTGGGTGCGAGCAGAGGAGCCCGCCACGCTGGCCGCCGACTACGCGAGCCTGGCCGGGCCACTGGACCTGCCGCAGAAGGACGAGCCAGACCAGCGGGTGGTGGTGGAGGCCGTGCGGCGCTGGCTGGGGCAAAGCGCCGGCTGGCTGCTGGTGTTCGACAACGCACGCGATCCGACGGAAGTGCGCGGCTACCTCCCGCAGGCGGCGACAGGCCACGTGCTCATCACCTCCCGCAACCCTGCCTGGCGGGGCGTGGCCAGCCTGCTGACGGTGCAGGTGATGGAGCGGCCCGAGTCGGTGGACTTCCTCCTGAAGCGGACGGGGCAGGCAGACGAGGAGGCGGCCGACGCGCTGGCAGAGGCCCTGGGCGACCTGCCGCTGGCCCTGGAGCAGGCGGGGGCCTACGTCGAGGCCACTGGAGGAACGCTGGCCGCATACCTGGACCTGTTCCGCCACCGCCACCGGGAGCTGTTGAGCCGAGGCAAGCCTTCCACAGACTATCCTCACACCGTGGCCACCACCTGGGAGCTTTCGTTTCAGCAGGTGCGGCAGGCGACGCCTGTCGGAGCGGACCTGCTGAACCTATGCGCCTTTCTGGCTCCCGACGGCATCCCCCGCGACCTCCTGAGCGAAGGGGCAGAGTATTTGCCGCAGCCCCTGGCTAACGCCGTAGCCGACTCCCTGACCTTTGATGAGGCCCTGGCCGCCCTGCGGCGCTACTCGTTGGTCGAGGTACGGGATGATGCCTTGTCCATGCACCGGTTGGTGCAGGCGGTGGCGCGCGACCGGCTGCCAGAGGAAGCCCGCAGGATATGGGCCGAGACTGCCGTGCGTTTGGTGAATAGCACCTTCCCGTTTGACATTGTTGACGACATGGAGACTTGGCCCGAGTGCTCGCGTCTGCTGCTCCACGCCCTGGCGGCGGCTGGGCACGCCGAGGCCCTTCAGGTGGCCTCTGAAGCCACAGCGCACCTTTTGAATCAAGCGGGCGTCTATTTGCGCGGACGCGCCGAGTTCGCCGAGGCGCGGGCGGCTTTCGAGCGGGCGCTGGCCATCCATGAGCAGTCGCTAGGGCCAGAGCATCCATACATCGCTACAGCGGTCAACAACCTGGGTCTCGTGCTGAAAGACCTGAGCGACCTGGCGGGGGCGCGGGCGCATTACGAGCGGGCGCTGGCCATAGACGAAGCCGCCTTCGGCCCCGACCATCCCAACGTCGCCATCCGCCTCAACAACCTGGGTCTTGTGCTGAAAGACCTGGGCGACCTGGCGGGGGCGCGGGCGCATTACGAGCGGGCGTTGGCCATAGACGAAGCCGCCTTTGGCCCTGACCATCCCAATGTCGCCATCCCCGTCAACAACCTGGGTCTTGTGCTGAAAGACCTGAGAGACCTGGCGGGAGCGCGGGCGGCTTTCGAGCGGGCGCTGGCTATTCTGCAGAAACAGCTTGGTCCTGACCATCCCAATGTCGCTTTGGCGGTCAACAACCTGGGGAGTGTGCTGAAAGACCTGACCGACAAGGCGGGGGCGTGGGCGGCTTTCGAGCGGGCGCTGCCCATAT
>CAZQDO010000126.1:0-5241 GCA_964592085.1 uncultured Anaerolineae bacterium
GTCATATTGATCCCTCAGCTCAGCTACGATGCCCCGCCGCCACAGTTCGTCCAGACCCTGCACCAAAGTGTCTTCGTCGGCGTCGCTGGCCTGGGCCAACACATCGAAGGTGAAGGAGCGACCAACCACGGCCGCCAGCGTGACTAACTCTTGAGCTTGATGCGAAAGCTGGGCCAGGCGAGAACTAATTACGGCCTGCACCTTGGGCGGCAGAGTTGGAGTGGCGTCATCAAGCCGGGTGGAGGAGCGGGATGGTCTACCTGCCTCTTGATCGCCTTCTGCCCGCTGGCCCAGTTGGGCGCGGAGGGTTTCCACCACAAAGAGTGGATTGCCCTCGGTATCCTGATAGAGTTGGTGTGTCGAGTCCGGATCGAGTTCCTGGCCGGTGACATGCGCTCCCAACGACGCCGCTTCCTCCATGCTGAGGGGCCCCAAGTTGATCTCGGTCAACTGCCCGTCGCGCCGCAAACTAAACAGCAATGAAAAGAGTGGATGCTCATATCCCTGGTCGCCTCTGGGAGTGGGTGCCAATTCTTCCCCGCGTACCGTGCCCACAACCAGCAGCCGCGCGTGGCGATCGAAACGCATCAGGTAACGCAGCCACTCCAGCGTCTCCCGGTCACACCAGTGCACGTCATCGAGGGCCAAAATCAAGGGGTGATCGTCGATCAAGACGGCCCGGGCCAGGGCCTCGAAGAAACGCTGACGTCCCCCACTCTCGGCCAGTGGTTCAGGACGCGGCAAACCGGGGCGCGTCTCGAGAAGCTCGGGCAAAAGCCGCGTTATCTCCCCGAGCCAAACATCGCCTAACCTGGAAAGTCTCCCGCGTAGAGGCTCGGCCCGCATCAACTGACTCACCGGGGCGTAGGCCAGTTGCCCCTCGGCCGCATAACAACGCGTCCTGGCCGTCGTGATGCCCTGGTGACCGGCCCACGAGAGCAGCTCTTCAGCCAGCCGTGTCTTGCCAATGCCTGCCTCGCCGGATATGGACACCAAGTGAGGCCCTCCACGACGAACCTCCCGCCATACTGATTGTAACCTGCCCCATTCCCGCTGGCGTCCAACCAGAGGTAACGTTTCAACCAGCCCCAGCTCCACCTGGGGCGTCAGTGCTGGGTCCCTGTTCACCAGGCGCTCATAAGAAGCCTGGGTCTCCGAGCTTGGCTCGACACCGAGTTCGCGCCCCAGAACCGTGGTGCAGTCGTGATAGACGCGCAGCGCACCGGCCCGGTCGCCATTGAGCGCGTGTAGTCGCATCAAACACTGGTAGGTCTTCTCCTCCAAGGGGTCAAATTCTAACAGCCGTCGGGCATAACGGATGCCCTCGTCATACGACCTTTGGTTCTCCAACAACGTGACCAGGCTTTCCAATGCCCTCGACACAGCCTGGTGCAACCCCTGGCGCTCTGGGTAAACCCACTCATCGTAACAACTGGGCAACAGCTCGCCGGTGTATAGCTCTAACAAATGGGTTGAAGCGTCTCGGTCCAAAGGCCGTTCCTCGATTTGCTTGAGGAGCCCTTGAAGTTCGGCAACATCCAACGTAAATGGGGCATCGGGTTTCCACTGGATCGTCTGGGCGTCGTGTTGCATGAATAAGGCGGAGTCGGGAAGGGCTTGACGAAGTTGGTAAAAGAGTTTGCGCAGATTGGTGCGGGCCTGGCTTTCGGATGAGTCTGGCCAAAAGAGGAAAGCCATGTGTTGGCGTAGCCGGGGTGCGTCACGGTTCAGTACCAGATACGCCAGCAGCGATTGCAGGCGTGGGGTGTTGACGGCGGTAACCGGTTGGTCGCCATACACAAGGCGGAACTTGCCTAAAAGGTGAATGTGCAGGATTGGGGTCATCTGTGGTCTCCACATCAATTCTGCTGTGAAGGTTATTTCCGTTGCTGGATTAAATTTTCCTGGATGGAGGTCGAGCATTTGAGGTAGAGAAGAAGATATCCAGGATATCGTGCAGCGTGGCTGCCGCCTGGGCTAGAGGGGGGGCCATCGTTGGCGGCTATGATGGACCCGTGGATACCGATGTGGAAGACGATGTCACGTGCTTGCGCCGAATCGGGCGGCAAGCGAACGGGAACTATCGTCAGTGCCACGCGAGCTATCGTCAGAACTTTATTGCCAGGGATTCTCCATGGTCTGTATCAGAACCGGCCGGCCGATCTTGATGTTGGGCCGCCGGGTCAGCAGCCAGATCACCAGGTCGGCGATGTCTTCAGGGTAGAGACACTTGTCGTGGTCCAGGCCCGGCGAATTCTCGGTCATCTCGGTGACAACCATGCCGGGACAGATGGTATCCACCCGGATACCCAGTTCCTGGTTCTCGCGCTGGATATACTCGCCCAACGCGTTGAGCGCGTGTTTGGCGACGCCATAGGCGCCGTTGCCCTGGTAGTATTCAAGACCGGACTCGGAGCTGATGTTGACGATGTGGCCGCGCCCTTGCTCCCGCATCAGTGGCAGCACCGCGCGGGCAGTCAGGAAAGGCCCGCGCAGGTTGACGGCCATTACCCGATCCCAGGTGTTGATGTCGTGCTCGTGGATGCGGCCGGAGCCCCCGATGCCGGCGTTGTTGATCAAGATGTCCACCCGTCCGTGGGCCTCCAGGGTCGCGTTCGCCAGTCGCTCTACGTCCTCAACCTGGGAAACGTCGGCCTGGACGGCCAGGCCATCGCCTCCTACTTTCTTGATAGCCTGTACGGTACGCTCCAGTGCCTCAGCCCGCCGGCCGCAAACGACGACCTTGGCTCCCTCCCGAGCCAGAGCTTCGCCGACTCCCTGTCCAATGCCTGAGCCGCCGCCGGTTACAATGGCAATTTGCGCATTCAATCTGATCATTAGAATAATTCCCTCTTTAAATCTCTTCGTCCTTCGTCGTTCGTCATTCGTCCGGTTGAGAAAGTGTGATCTTATTTCTGAGCTACCCTTTTCTTTTTACAGCCTTATGACACGAGGTGGCGTTGGATGGCGCGTGCCGCCACCAATCCGGAGGCAGAGGCCTGCATCAAGCCTCGGGTTACCCCGGCTCCGTCACCGCAGGCGAAGAGGTTCTTTACCTCGGTCTCCATGTCGGGGGTCAGGCTGAGCCGATTGGAATAGAACTTGACTTCCACGCCATACAGAAGCGTGTGCCGCGATGCCACCCCCGGCGCCACTTGGTCCAGGGCGTGCAGCATCTCCAGGATGTCCACTACATATCGATAGGGGAGAACCAGATTCAGGTCTCCGGGGGTGGCGCCAGGTAGTGTGGGGACGACGACGCAACGGGCCAGACGCTTGGGCGTAGAGCGCCGGCCGGCCTCCAGGTCCCCCAGTCGTTGGACCATGATGCCACCGCTGAGCAGATTAGCCAGGCGTGCGATACTCTTGCCGTAAGTGATTGGAGCGTCGAAGGGCTCAGTGAAGTTTTTGCTGACCAGGACGGCGAAATTGGTATTGGACGTTTTGCGGTTGGCGAAGGAATGTCCGTTGACGGTCATCACATCACCGGCGTTTTCCATGCTGACCTCGCCGTACGGACACATACAAAAGGTGCGCACCTGGTCGTCAAAGGCGCGAGAATAGTAAAAGAACTTGGATTCGTAAACCAGTTGGGTGATAGGCTCCAGCACTGTGGCCGGGAGTTCCACACGCACGCCCAGGTCCACCGGGTTGCGCGCCAGAGTGAGGCCCAGATCTTTGGCAGTTGCCTCCAGCCAGGCTGCCCCTTCCCGTCCGGGGGCCACGATCACTACTCCGGCTTCGATGCGCTCACCGCTGTCTGTTTCGACGCCGGTCACCTGGCCGTCGCTCGTCAGGACACGGGCTACCGGCGTCCGGGTGCGGATCGTCACGTTGCGTCGCAACAGTTCGTCTCGCATACTGCGCATAACCTGGACACAGCGCTCGGTACCGATGTGGCGTATGGGGACGGAGACAAAACGCAGGCCGGCCAGCGCCGCCTGTTTCTCCAGCGCCTCGATCTCGTCCGTAAGCTTGCCATAGATTGGGCTGGGTGTGCCAAAACGGACGTAAGTTTCATTCACCTGTTGGAGCAGTCCGAGGGCTTGATCCTCGCCCAAGATTTGAGCCAGGTGACCGCCCACGGCCGGAGACAGCGTGAGCTTGCCATCCGAAAAAGCGCCGGCCCCACCCCAGCCATTGAGTATAGCACAAGGGGTGCATTCGCTGCAATTTACTCCCCTGTCCCGGGCGGGGCAGTAGCGATGGTCGATGTCCCGTCCTTTTTCCAGGATGGCGATGCGCAGGTTGGGCTGTTGGCTCAATTCCAGGGCGGCAAAAACGCCGGCCGGGCCAGCGCCGACAATCAGCACGTCAAAGTCTTGTCCCATTTAATCTCCTAAGCCTGAGCTAATGATTGAAATCGTCGGCTGATATAAGGAAGTGCGTTCAAAACGCACTAATGGATATCAATGTGGAAGACGCTCCAGCGCCCCCAGTCCGCCGGCCGCAAACGACGACCTTGGCTCCCTCCCCAGCCAGAGCTTCGGCGACTCCCTGGCCGATGCCTGAGCCGCCGCCGGTTACAACAGCAACTTGCCCATCTAACTCATTCATCTGCCTTTGCACCTCTAATCATCAATGTAGGCCGATCCGTCGAAGCGGAAGAGCCGGAGTGTCCTGCTAGACGCATCACCCTGCACCCAAGACACGCTACCGTCGGCGCGGGTGCGGAACGAGTCGTCCCGGTTCCCCCAGGATATTCCCTCCGACGTCACCTCCTCCGGGTCTTCCAAGAAATTTCCTGCACCGTCGATAACGCCCAGCCAATACACGCCATCGTTGGTGGTCCGCCAGCCCACTAAATAGCGGTCTGTCCCCCGATTTGACCCCAGGCGGGCGATGGACGGGTCCCGCTCATACGCTCCGTCCGTATTCGTCAGCCAGGTAAAGCTGCTCTGGTAGTTCTCGTCAATGGTTGCCAGCCCAATCCCAAGCCCCTCACAACACGGTCGATCCAAAGCGCTGAACACGAGCTTCCACGTGTCGGTAGCGGAAGTAATTCCGCCTAACTGGGCTGATACCTTTCCGGCGCAGTCTCCATCGGCCTCATACACTTGCTGCGAGTTATTGATGAGGACACCTTTGCTGGCGTAACAGTCACTGGAACAGATGGGCGCGAACTGGGTCAAGTCGGGGTGATAGCTGACCAACTGAGCCATGGAGTGCGAACAACCCCATCTCCATCCTCCCTGTTTGTTGCCATCATCGTCAACGTAGGTAAACTGATCCCCGTAATGT
>CAZQDO010000126.1:5251-13306 GCA_964592085.1 uncultured Anaerolineae bacterium
CGCCTTTGATGGTGAAATAGGCGGCGTAACGTCCGTCCCCGTAAGCGAGCCGGCCACCGCCCAACCAAAAATCGGCAACTGCGATGTCACTGTTCAGGTTGGTCGCCCAAATCTCATTTCCGTTATTATTACGCTTGGAGAGCCACATCACCTCAGAAGCGGAGTCCCACAGGATGACTGCAAATTTGCCATCGTCGTGAGCAACCATACCACGCACCGACCTATCTGGGAAGTTAAAGGTACGTTCGATGGTGCTTTCCGAGATGATGCTGACGTGTCCATTCCCGCCGGAATCAGTCCATCCCACCAAGGTGCGGTCATCAGGGAGCGGTTCATGGTACAGACGGGGCGGCAAGGTACACGCGCCCCAAACGCACCAGTTACTGGTCGCTGCTGCGAGGGAGTGTGGCAAGCTCACGCTTGTCCGTTTGACCAGGTCTTTGAGACCTTCTGATGGTGGTTTGAAGACGATTGGCAGGTAGATGGTGGTCGTCAGGAGCGTGGTGACGTGGTTCGCACCCTCTCCGGCAAAATAGCCAACGCCCATATTAAAATCGCCGTCCACATCCTCACAGCCGATCTTAAGGGTGCCGGATGCCGCCAGGCTGGTCGTGTCATTATGGGTGTAGAGCGACGCGCCAGTCGGCAGGGCCATGCTCAACGTCAGGGCTAGTGCCCACAGACTCGCCCACAGGAGGCGACTGAACAATCGCGGATGGTGGCCTGGGGCACGAGGTACATGACTTTGAAAAGATGGACCTATTTGGGACATTCTTTCTTCCTCCTTAGCTTGTAGTACAAATGTCTAGGATGTCGCGCAACATAGCGGCTGCTGAGGGCAGCGGGGTGGGCTCTTCGATGGCGGCCAGGATAGTCCCGTAGATGTCGGTGTGGTAGACGACGCCCATGTGCTTGCGGCCCAGACCGGCCAGGAAGTGATGGGGCGGGAGGAAGGTCGGGGCCACACGCAGGCTGACGCCCCCGTCCGCGCGACGCTCGGCGGTGGCCAGCAGTTTGTATGCGCCGCCCTTCTCGCGTGCCACCAGCAGCGCGGCGCCGTCCTGCCGGGTGATGCCGGTTCGGTCCACGTCGTCCAATCGGGCGGGAAGGCCCATCACGGCGTTGGCCAGGATGACCAGTTTGGCGGCGGCGTCCCAGCCGTCCAGGTCGAAGGCGGGGTCGGCCTCCAGCACCCCTTCGGCGCGGGCGCGCTCCAGTGCATCTTCCCAGCTCAGCCCGTCGGCCAGCAACTCCATGACGTAGCCGGTGCACAGGTTGGGGACGGCCTCGATACGCTGCACGTCGGCACCCCGTATGTCGCGTTCGCCGATGTAAAGGGCGGGCAGCCCGCCGGCAACGGTTCCGTCGAAGCGTAGTTGGACGCCGTGTTGTGCGGCCAGTTCGTGAAGTTCCAGGTAGGCCAAAACCACCGGCCCTTTGTTGGCGGTGGTCACGTGTAGGCCGCGCCCCAGGGCCAGCCGGACGTGCGTCAGGCCCGGCTCGCCCGCCTGGTCCAGGTTGACCGGCGATGCCTCGCATAGGAGGTCGGCCTTGGCCTGGGCGATCAATTGGGCAGCAGTTTGCCCCCGCCGCCCCCCGTCGGGGTAGTCGGCGGTGCTTCCTCCGGCAACCTTGATGGCCGAGAGGCGGGCCGGGTCCAGGCCATTGGGATCGTAAGCCACACCCCGGCTGTCGGCGGCGCCGACCAGCAGGAGGCGCAGGCCATAGCGCGCCTCGATGTCTGGCCCTTTTTCGAGCAGCAGGTCACAGAATCGGCGGCCCAGGTTGCCCAGGCCGGCCATCAGGGTGCGGACGGTGGTGGTCACTTCGTGGCGGCGAAATCAGCGGCCAAGGCGCCGTCGGCGGTGCGCAATTCCAGCCTGTCGTCCTGAATCTGATAGCTGGTAGTTGCCTCCAGCGCGGCCGTATAGTCTTCGGCCTGTTTCATGATTGGCTCAGGGCAGGCCATCATGGTGCTCATCCCGGGGGGTGATCGTAATCCGGTCCCCGTCAACCTCGTACCTGGCACCGTAGCGATTGCAACCATCTGAGCCGGCCAGATTGCCATCCGCTTCGAAATTGGCGGTGATGGTGGTATCCGGCAAGGGCTCCGCCCCATTGAGGGTGGTCAATATCCAACTCGTGCCCTCCAGCGTGGTCGGGCCGCCTTCAGCCTCGACGACCTGGCTTGACGTTTCCACAAGCTGATCTCCTTGCAATTCGTAGGTCTTGACCACCCGCTGAGTGGGGCAGCACATGGGATCATCCGGCCCGGCCTGGACCATATCCACCCCAATCTGGTTGACTTTGATGGTGATGGAATTGATCTGGACCCGGTCACCCAAGAAGGTGCTGGCTACTTCCGCCGGCTGCCCGTCTTCCGGCCCGCCGGTTACCATCACGTGCAGGTAATAGAAGGTGCCGCTGCCGCCAGAATCGGTTGCCAACACCACGGCGGCGACATCCTGGCCGTTCAACCGGCCGTAGGTGATGGTATCGGGTAGCAGCACGACCTTGATTTCGGCGGCCGAATCGGGAGCGGCTGGCTCGCCGTACATACCATCGGTGAGGGGAGCTGTCCTATCGTTGGTGAACTCCGAACTGTAGGTGGCGTTGGCCAGTTCCTGGGGCGACAACCCTTGGGGGGCGGTTCCGATGCTCATCGCCATGAGAGTGGCTGCATCATCGGTGCTGGGGATGCACAGCGTCCAGCCCGGTTCGATCATATCCGGGTTGGCGATAAAGGTATATATGTCGTCCGTTTGGAGGTTGGTAGCGAGGACAATGGCCGGGTAGGTCAAGACGTTGCCAAAATACTTCTCGGCGATTTTCGAGAGCCAGTCACCTACCTGAACGGTGTAGTTCGACTCACACGCAACTGGCTCCTGGGCCATAGACGTGGCGGGCACCAACAGTGCCGCCAGGATTAGAATTGTAAGGGTGCCGGGTAATCGCTTCATGTTTTGTTTCCTTCTCAACCGACGAATGGCGAGCGACGAACGACGAAGAGATCTGGACCAATGATTGGTCCTTCGTCCTTCGTCTGCAAATTTTATCCTAATTTCAGGGACATCTGAACCATGCCTATCAATGCCACAATTATGTCACAGATCCTCCAGTCGCAAGTTAGGGATCACGTCCAGGTCTAAATCCGCGCGTTGGCCAGCCAGGAAACGATGATGAGCGACGGCCCCTATCATGGCCGCATTGTCGGTGCATAAGAACAAGGGTGGCACCCGCACCGGGCGGTCGGCGCGGACGGCCATCTCGTGACGCAGGGCGGCGTTGGCGCTGACGCCACCGGCGATGAGTATCTCGGCGGCGTCGAAACGCTCCGCCGCCTGGCAGGTCTTTTCGACCAGTACGTCAACTACGGCCATCTGGAAGCTGGCCGCCAGGTTGGCCACCGGTAGAGAACGCAGGGGGAGCTGGATCACGGCGGTGTCGGCGGGAGATTGAATCTTGTCAGTGTAACGCTGGACGATGCGCAGGACTGCCGTCTTGAGACCCGAGAAGCTGAAATCCAGTCCGCCGCGCAACCGGGCGCGGGGCAGATCGAAGGCAGCCGGATTGCCGCCCTCGGCCGCTTCCTGGATGGCGGGTCCACCCGGATACCCCAGTCCCATCAACCGGGCCACCTTATCAAAAGCCTCGCCGGCCGCGTCGTCCAGGGTGCGGCCCAGCACTTCGTAGTCCAGATGTCCGCGGATGATGACCAGTTCGGTGTGTCCGCCGGAGACAATCAGGCACACGGCCGGAAAGCGGGGTTCTTGACTCTCGCCGTCCGTTTCGAGCCAGTTGGAGTAGAGGTGGCCTTCCAGGTGGTTGATGGAGATCAACGGCAAATCGAGCGACAGCGCGAGACCTTTCGCGGCGTTCACGCCGACCAGCAGGCTGCCTGCCAGGCCCGGCCCGTAGGTCACGGCCACCGCGTCGAGATCGTTCCAGGCCGTGCGCGCCCCGGTCATGGCATCCTGAACCACGGTGGGCAAGGCCAGGATATGTTGGCGAGACGCTATCTCAGGAAAGATTCCCCCATAGCGCCGGTGAATATCGATCTGGGAGGCGACCACGTTGGAGCGAATGTGCAGCCCATCCTCGACCACCGCCGCCGCCGTCTCGTCACACGAGGTTTCAATCGCCAGTATCTTGGTCATCACACACCTGTTAGGCCAATTGTACCACGAAGCAATTAAGGTATCAAACGTGTTGCTCACCCCGTTAAAGTCGAGTATACTAGTATGCCTCGCTTACGCGGGCTTTGGGCAAGGGCATTATTCTGTTAAGGGGTTCCTACATCACATGAAAGTGCGATCTATCACTTATTTCACTCCACTGACCTATCCCTTCCACGAAAAGCGCATCGCCGCCGTTGGTGCCTTCCTCAAGTCGGCACGCCAGACCCTGGAGGGCGCTGGCCTGGAAACCCAGACCTTACGCCTGGCGACACCTCCCTTCACCGAAGTGCTGGGCGATCCCAGCGCGATCCACGCAGTGGATATGGCCCAGGAACTCGAAGCGGCTTGCGCTAAAGAAGACATTGATTTCCTCTCCATCGGCCCGGTCATAGCGGATCAATCTGACGCGCCCCTCGCGGCCATCTATCGACTGCCGGAAGTGCTCGGTCACACCGAGCGTGTGTTCGCTACGGTATCGCTGGCTTCGGTCGGGCGGGGTATCAACCTGGAGGCGGTGCAGGCCAGCTCCGAGGTGATTTGCGATGTGGCCCGGACGACACCCCAGGGCTTTGGCACGCTGCGTTTTGCAGCCCTGGCCAATTGTCCGCCTGGCTCTCCCTTCTTCCCGGCCGCCTATCACGGCGGCGGGCCGCCTCGATTCGCCTTCGCCACCGAAGCGGCAGACCTGGCCGTGGCCGCGTTCGGCCAGGCTGATACGCTGGAGGAAGCACGCCGTAACCTGATCGAGGCGTTTGAGACCGCCGCCACCCGGCTTGTGGCTGTGGCCGGCCGGTTGGCAGACGAACACGGCTTGGACTTTGGCGGTATCGACTTCTCCCTGGCTCCCTTCCCCGCCCCGGGAGTCAGCATCGGGGCTGCCATAGAACGATTAGGAGTCGATCGCTTTGGTGGCCCGGGCACACTGTTCGGCGCGGCTTTCATTATCAACTGTCTGCGCCAGGCGAGATTTCCGCGCTGTGGTTACTCGGGCTTGATGTTCCCGGTGCTGGAAGATAGCGTGCTGGCGGCTAACACCGAAAACAGAATGTATGGAATCGACAGTCTGCTGCTGTATTCCACGGTGTGTGGCGCCGGCCTTGACACGGTGCCCATACCGGGGGATGTCGGTGTTGACGAATTGGCCGGTATCCTGCTCGACGTGGCAACGCTAGCCATTACGCAAAATAAGCCTTTGAGCGCGCGCTTGATGCCTGTGCCCGGCCTCAGCGCCGACCAGCGCACGGCTTTTGATTTTGAATACTTCGCTAACGCCTGCGTGTTACCCGTTAAATCGAGTGGCATCTCCCAATTGCTGCGCCAGAACCGATTTATTTCGTTCCACCAACGGGACGAATCTTAGGAGTAGGAAGGAGGAGCATGAGTAATGCAAGTAATCATAGACTCCCTCGCCGTCGCTCGATGGCAATTTGCCATGACTACCATATACCACTTTTTCTTCGTCCCCCTGACGCTGGGTCTCTCCATCCTGGTCGCCATTATGGAGACGGCGTATGTGCGCACTGGGGATGAGGTCTATAAGCGTATGACGAAGTTTTGGGGCAAATTGTTCTTGATCAATTTTGCGATTGGGGTGGTGACCGGCATCGCGCTGGAGTTCCAGTTTGGGATGAACTGGTCGGAGTATTCTCGATTTGTCGGGGACATCTTCGGCGTGCCGCTGGCAATTGAGGCCCTGTTGGCTTTCTTCCTGGAGTCGACATTCCTGGGCATCTGGATCTTTGGCTGGGACAAGCTCTCCAAGGGATTGCACGCGGCGGTCATGTGGCTGGTGGCCATGGGGTCCACTATCTCGGCATTCTGGATCCTGGTCGCCAACTCGTTCATGCAGAATCCGGTGGGATATACCGTCAACGATGGCCGGGCCGAGATGACCGACTTCTTGGCCTTGATCGCCAATCCGCACGTTTGGGTGCAATTCCCGCACGTGTTGACGGCTGGGGTTACCACGGCTGCCTTTTTCGTTTTGGGCATCAGCGCCTATCACCTGCGGAAGAGGGGACTCAGTCGATCCGCTCTTCGAGGAGTGAGACACGCCCACGTGCCGAACGGAGCCGCACCTGGGGGTGCTGGCTCCTCAAACCCAGATCAACTGAGACTGGATGTGGAACCATTCCTCCGCTCTTTCCGGATGGCGCTCATTTATGCGCTCATCGGAACTGTCTTGGTGATCCTGGTGGGCCATAGCCAGACGCAGCACATGGCTCAGACACAGCCTATGAAGTTGGCGGCAGCCGAGGCGCTGTGGAACAGCGAGAACCCGGCGTCCTTCTCATTGCTGACCATTGGCAATGAACCCGAGCGACGGGATGTGGTTGCTTTCCGGATTCCAGGCGCCTTGAGTTTTCTGGCGTACAACCGTTTCCAGGGTGAGGTGAAGGGCATCAATCAACTTCAGGCCGAGTATGAACAGACATTCGGCCCGGGTGATTACGTACCGCCGGTAGCCATCAGCTATTGGAGCTTCCGCATTATGGTCGGAGCCGGTTTTCTGATGCTTGCCCTGGCCCTGTACGGCCTGTACCTGGTGCTGAAGGATAAGTATGAGAGTAAATCTTGGTACTTGCGGGTGCTTGGCTGGGCGATTGCCTTGCCTTATATCGCCAACACCACCGGCTGGCTGTTTGCCGAAATAGGCCGCCAACCGTGGATCGTCTTTGGGCTGCAACTGACGGCCGATGGGGTGTCGCCCACCGTCCCCGGCGGCGCAGTGCTGCTCACGTTTGTCGGTTTCACGCTGATCTACGGTGCGTTGATGGTTGCTGATGTCTACTTGCTGAACAAGTACGCCAGGGGCGAATCGGAACCAGAAGAGCCTGAGGAAATGCTCGTCCCTGCGGGGGCCGGATGATGGAGGGAGGAGTGTCATGGATCTGAACACAGTTTGGTTTATACTGATCGCCGTTTTGTTCATAGGCTATTTCTTTCTGGAAGGCTTCGACTATGGCGTGGGAGTTTTGTTACCTTTCCTGGGCAAGGACGATGAGGACCGCCGGGTTATCATCAATACCATCGGCCCGCATTGGGATGGTAATGAGGTGTGGTTGATCACCGCCGGGGGAGCCATGTTCGCCGCTTTCCCCAACTGGTATGCGACCTTGTTCAGCGGCTTTTACCTGGCGTTGTTCTTGATGCTGTTGACCCTCATCGTGCGGGGGGTGGCCTTTGAGTTCCGCAGCAAGGATAAACGCCCGGACTGGCGTAATCTGTGGGATTGGATGATCTTCGTCGGTAGCCTGGTACCGGCGCTGCTCTGGGGTGTGGCCCTGGCCAACATAGTGCGCGGCGTCCCCATCGACGCCGAGATGAACTACGTGGGTGGCTTCCTGACCCTGCTCAATCCGTATGCGCTGTTGGGCGGCCTGGCTGCTCTAGCCGTCTTGACTTTGCACGGAGCCATTTTTTTGACGCTCAAGACCAGGGGGGATGTGATGGACAGAGCCCGTACCGCTGCGGGCAGGCTATGGCTGCCGGCTGTGATCCTGTCGGTGGCCTTCGCAATTGCCACTTACTTCGCCACCGATATATTCACCCGGCTGGGCATCAATCCGGGGGTCGTCCCTGTCGGAGCGGTGGCCGCCTTGCTGGCGGCGGGTTGGCTCATCAGGAGCCGGCGTGAGGGGTGGGCCTTTGCTATGACGGGGCTGGCCATCGCGCTGACCATCCTCACCCTGTTTATGGGCCTCTACCCACGGGTTATGGTCTCCAGCCTTGACCCGGCCTGGAGCCTGACGATCTACAACGCATCGTCGAGCCGGTACACCCTGACGATCATGACCATCGTCGCGCTCATCTTTGTGCCCATCGTGCTCATCTATCAAGGGTGGTCTTACTGGGTTTTCCGCGAGCGGATCGGGCG
>CAZQDO010000127.1:0-2334 GCA_964592085.1 uncultured Anaerolineae bacterium
ACGCCGTATTGAGATATTAGAGGTCTGTCTGGACGCTTAACTGAACCGTATTGGGTTTAAGCCTGATTTGGAGGTACTGTTGATAGGGTGAAAAGTGCGTCGGAATGCAATAACGAGGCTTCGCTTGCTGAGCGATCATTTTCTTTCTTGGTTTTGTTGGGCGTGGCCATTATCGTGTTGGCCTTGGATCAATTGACTAAGACTTGGGTGTCAACCTCGCTGGCGGAGGGTGGGTGGTGGAGTCCATTGCCTGGGTTATGGCGTGTATTTCGTATCACTCATATCACCAATAGCGGCGCAGCTTTTGGCATATTTCCTAACCAGGGTAATTTCTTTGTTGTCATTGCCGTAGTTGTGGCGCTTGCCATTGTGCTTTACTACCGGTATCTACCGACCGAGGGCTGGCTGGTCCGCCTGAGTCTCGGGTTACAACTAGGTGGCGCCATCGGTAATTTGCTTGACCGCATTCGTTACGGGCACGTGGTTGACTTTATCGATATCGGTTTCTGGCCGATTTTTAATGTGGCGGACATGGCTATTGTGATAGGCGTTGGCATCCTGGCCTATTGTCTGTGGCGTGACGATCGCGCTGCGCAGGATATGACGCTTGTTCCGGCCGATGACGAGGGTAAGTTGTGAGCCATTCCAGCTCTGAGGAGGACAAGCAATCTCGTAACGCCATTCAACGTGTCGTCGAGGTTGCTCGGCGGGGACAGGCCCGTTTGAGCGCTTATCGCCAGGAGACAGCCGCCTTGGGACCCTGGCTTCGGTCTCATCTCTTCCGGCAGGGGAGAAAGGGCCAGCAGACCAAGGTGGGGCGCTCATTGCGGCGGGCCGTCACGGCCCGTCGCCTGCGCCAGCGACAAGAGGCACATCGCAATGGTAGCTGTCAATCAAGCGCAGCCATCTACGCCCTCCAACGTGTAGCGCAGGCTGTTGATCGAAAAAAGAAGCGTTAGTTGAATCTGGACACTGCGAAGCGTTCGAGGGAATTCCTTCGAACGCTTTTTCGTTGTAGCTGGCTCGGAGCGTTGTGTAACGGCGAGGTGAATGTCTCAATGAGGGAGCGAGAGAGGGTTGTTCACTTGCAGGTGGACGAGACTGGTGAGCGTCTGGACCGTTATCTGGCGCGTACCTTGCCTGACCTGTCGCGCTCTCAGGTCCAGCGCTTGATACGCGACGGGCGGGTGGTTCTGGATGAAGAGACGCCCAAGCCAGGTACCCTGGTCAGTCCTGGTATGCGGGTGGTTGTGCGTATCCCGCCCTCTCCATCTGACGAGGTTTTTCCTCAGTCCATCCCCTTGGATGTGGTTTATGAAGATGACGACTTGTTGGTTGTCAACAAGCCTGCGGGCATGGTCGTTCATCCAAGCCATGGACATTCGCAAGGAACGCTGGTCAATGCGCTGCTAGCCCGATACCCAAATCTGGCCGTTGGTGATTCTGGGCGGCCAGGGATTGTGCACCGGCTAGACCGCGATACATCGGGACTTATCGTGGTGGCCAAGACGGAACAGGCCCTGGAGCATTTGCGCCAGCAATTCAAAAGTCGAAAAGTGCAAAAAACCTATCTGGCGTTGGTTCACGGGCAGCCTTCAGCCCCGAAGGGGATTATCGAGGCCCCAGTTGGCCGCGACCCACGGCAGCGGCAGCGTATGGCGGTCATCGCTGATGGACGCCCGGCGCGCACGCGTTATGAAGTGTGGGAAGAATTGGGTGACTACAGTCTGCTATCAGTGGCTCCCGAAACGGGCCGGACGCATCAAATCCGAGTGCATTTGGCCTGGCTGGACGTACCGGTTGTGGGTGACTCGGTGTATGGTCACGGACGACGAGCCCGACGGGCGAAGGGCGACATGGGCCTGGAGCGCCAATTCTTACACGCCTGGCGGCTGTCTTTCGAGCGCCCCGACGATAAAGGGAGCCTGTCACTTGAAGCACCGCTGCCCGCTGATTTGCAGCAGACGATTGATTCGTTACGTAGCTATACCTCTGGGGACTTTGGGGAAACCCCCTTGCCGGGATAGGCAAGGGGGTCGATAGCCTAATACTCCAGGTCCCGGAATTCTGACTCTTGCCACCGCCTCAGCCTTTTCCGGCCGGCCTCAATCAGGTCAAGCACGCTTTGCCTCTCATGGTTCGGAGATGATGTCTCGTGCCAGATTGGGCCGAGTAAGATCTCCGCGGATGCATCACCTTTTGCGGCGGTGGGGTCCATCGTCGTCAAGGCTGCGGCGGCTCCGACGGCGTAGCGCCAGGGTTCTACGCCCTGGTCCAACGCTACCCGTATCGTGCCGATCAACCCATCATCCCAACCAAGTTTGCGTTGTGGAT
>CAZQDO010000127.1:2344-13290 GCA_964592085.1 uncultured Anaerolineae bacterium
GTCCCACACGTTCCACAGTGTCACGCAAGTAGGGGTTGGTCATCCGCTCCAGGAGGTCATCGGCGTATTCGGTGTATCCCGCCCGGGTGAAAAGAGGGTCCACGCCAGCGTGTTTCCGTACCAACGCTTCCCCCGACTCCTCGATAAAGGCCGCTCTGAGGAAGGCGAGGGCGCCGGGGACGCTCCGCAGATCAGCGATGCGTTCAACGCCTCTGATTGCCCCGAGGTACGCGGCCAGGGCATGTGTGGCGTTGTGCCCGTAGAGCTTGGCCTCTTCGAAGGGCAGCAGGTTCTGCTTTTCTTCAAAGACGGCAATGCCTCGCCGGAAAGGTGTTTCCTCTGGCGTATTTTCGAATTCGATCTTTGAGATTAGGATCCGGTTGAAGGCCTCGACCAGAAAGGCGCGTCCCTCACCAGGAGTGATGCGGGTCAGCCGTTGTGATTCTATCTCTTCGGGATCGGTGATGACACCGCTCATTTTCCCGATCACGGTATTCAGAAAGCGCACCCGAGAGCGTACGGCATCTCGCTCGTCCTCCGGGATCTCCTCCAGGACGTTGGATTCCAGGATTTCGGCCGCCTGATTGTGGTTCTCGGCCGCGTAAACCACCGCTTGTGGCCCACCGCGGGCGACCTTCTCGCGCAATCCCTCAGCCAGGACGCGGTGGAGGCTCCCCGGCCCTTTTGATACGTAATACGCCACGCTGGGAATAGCAGTCCCAATCTCCTGCGCCTCAGCGATGGCGTCGATCAACTGCTCTCGATCCAGTTTCACGGCAGGATCCTGGATCTCGATCGGCCCTAATTCAGCGTGTTCGACCTGGTCTGGGTGTGCAATGTTGACGATGTAATGTCCTTCCGCTCGACGCACGTCGGATACTACGTCGGGCAGTACTTCCGCAATGACCAGACGACGGAAGTCGCCCGAGTGAAAGGCTTCATACAGAAAGAGGCCGGCTTGAATAGCGCCGAATCCGAATCCGACGTAAGTGCGTGTCCCAGTTATCGCCATGGTTTAGCTCCTGCTGCCAGCCAAGTAGGCGCGTTCATCCTCGCTGGTCCAGGATGGGACGGCGATTATTTCATCTGTGCGTCGGTGCGGGTAGACAACGGCTTTCCCATCAATTTCCTGGGCCTTTACCATCTCCAGGAACTTGATGGCGTGATCCAAGTCGCCGATGCGGGTGATGTGAGCTCCGGCGTTGATTTCGCCGCTGGTCATCAACTCCAGGGTACGGGCGACGTCCCATGGTGAGCCGCCGCTGGAGCCGGTAACATTGACCTCCTGGTAGTGCACCATGCTGGTGTCCAATCCAATGATGTCTTCCCCTTTCTTGAGACCGCCGAATAGATTCAGCACCGCGCCTCGCGCGGTGTAATTTTGGGCAATCTCAATGGCTTTCCCGGAGCCGACGGCTACAATCACATCATCGGCACCTCGGTGGTCTGTCACTACGTTGACGAGTTCCTGGACGTCGTCTGTGCCGGGATTGATGGCATGAAGGGCAACACCCAGTTCCTGGGCTCGAGGTCCAAAAAGCTCTCTGACCCGCTCCAGTCGCTCATCGATCAGGTCAGTGGCGATAATGGCTCGTGGTCGGTAGCTCAGCGCCAGGTCGACGTGCATGCGGCCCATCGCCCCGCTGCCGATGATCACCGTAACACCGTCGGGCTTTAGTCCTTTCAGGACGCCTCGGGGAGAGAGAGGGCTTTCCTGGGCCAGGCGCAGATGGTGGTCCTGCGCCGAGATGGCGCAAGAAAGAGGTTCGGCCATCGCCGCGTGCGCGTATGGGATTGACTCGTCTGGCAGGGGGATCAAACATTCCCCTGCCAGGATCTCCTCCGTGATGAGGATGTATTCCGCCAGGTGCCCGGCCAGTGTATAGCTCACAGCAATTTTTTCAACGCCTATGGCGCCGTCCCGATAACGCTCGCGGTGGTTGATCGGGGGATGATCGATTGCCGGCTGGATCACGTAGCGCTCGTCGGGCCGGTAGCTCTCACGCAATTCCTCCCCTACCTCAACCAGCGTGACCGAGCCCTCGTCGCCGAGGATCAGGGGATAACGGGCGATGTCCCAGCCGTAGAGAAGACTGTGCTTTGGTCCCTGCTCGACAAGCTTTATGTTGGAGGTGCAGATGCCGGCAGCATCGACCCGGGCCAGCATTTGGCGTGGTCCAGGGCGAGGAACTGGCACCTTGCGCATCTGGAGATGGTCGAAGCCGGTTCCGTCCAGTACTAACGCTCGCATCTCGTCTGGGATGTCGAATGACGCTCCTCCTCGGCCGCTTGATGCCGCAGCAGACCCGCCCGGATGATAAGAAATTCTATTTTTTAACACCGTTCTCCTCCGAATAGCAACTAACAACCTGAATCTGTTTCAATAATTCCTCGACAAGGGTGTGATCACCGACGCCGGTACCTTCCTGCGTCGCGGTGGCTGTTCCGCAGGCTACGACTCGGCGTGCGGTTTCGACCGCGTCACACCCGTCGGATATGGCCCACAGCAAGCCTGCCAAAGCGGCATCGCCGGCACCAACCGGACTGCGAGCGGGGACCGGCGGAGGCGTTGCCATCAGGGTCTCACCATCCATAGCCAGTATCAGCCCCTGGGCACCACGTGTCATGGCCACTACCGGGACGCCGGCGGTCTGTAATCGGCGGGCAGCAGTGCAGTGCTCCTCATCGTTATGCAAGGGGCTACCCAATAATTCAGAGGCTTCTTCGCTGTTAGGTTTGATGGCAAATGGATGGGCGGCCACTCCTTCGCGGAAGGCGGGGCCACTGCTGTCCAGGAGAGCACGCCCACCCCGTTTCTGCACCTGCTGAATCAGCCTGGCGTAAAGGTCGGACGGTGCGCCGGGTGGCAGGCTGCCGCAGAACGCCCATAAGTCACCCGGGTGGGCCATTTGATCGATTTGATCCTGTAAAGCGGCCACATGATTGGGGGTCACGGCGGGGCCGGGTTCGTTGATCTTGGTGTATTGACTGATGGCTTCATCAAGTAGCGTGATGTTGCGGCGTGTTTCACCTTCCACTTGGACAAAATGGACATCGAAGCCGGCCGCCCGTAGACCACTCGTCATGATCTGCCCGGTAGCCCCTCCCATAAAGCCGGTCAAGCTGCTCCTGATCCTGAGGGCCTGCAGGGCTCGTGAGACGTTGATCCCTTTCCCGCCCAAATCTTCGCGCAGTATTTGGGCTCGGTGGACTGTGCCCGGCCGTAACTTGGGTATGCTGAGCGTTTTGTCCAGTGTTGGATTGAGTGTAACCGTGACAATCATCGGGCCTGTTCCGCAATGTCTAAGGGTATAAGAAACCCTTAGGCGTTTACTCCGACCCAGAGTCGATAATCCGCATCGAAGCGCCAGCCTGGGGCATTGAGGTCTAATGTGTGTCGCTCCCAACCGCTGGCGATGCGGCGCATAGTCTCGTCCCATGAGCGTACCCCGCCCAAGGTGTCGGCTGCTTCCACATTGCAGGCACCGACGGCGACCGCAGCGGTGACCGCATCTTCAGGGGACATGTCTCGCAGCAGTGCGCTCAGGAATCCGGCGATGGTGGCATCCCCGGAGCCGGCAGTTCCGATCACGTCCACTTTGAAGCAAGGGGTCCATAGCTCCTTGTCAGCCCAGGCGGCTGGATCGGAAGGCCGGGCGCGGCCAAGTGCCTCGATGCTTGACAAGTCCGCCGTGCGTAAATAAAGTCCTCGATCTCCCAACTTGAGCGCCACGATTTTCACGCCCATCTGGAGCAGTTTCTGACTTGTGTCAGACAACAACTGGGGCGTAATCAGGGGTAAGAAGTGAGGTCCATTGGCCGCCTGATAGAGTTCGTCGTAGATCTCGCGACGTAGCATGTAAAGGATTTCTTCGATGCTGGGCAGAAATACATCCACGTGCGGCAATGTAGCCTCGAGGATGGTGACCCAGTTGGCCTGACCGGCCGCGGACGATGGATCGGGCAGGGCCATGTCCAGTGAGGTGGTGACACCCGTCTCCCTGGCGCGACGTAAGACCTCGGTTAACTCAGTTCCATCATTTGCGTACATTAATTTCATAATGGGGGGATAACCGAAGTGGAAGAGACGTGCCTGCGAGAGCTGTTCATAGCGCACGTCATTCGCGCTGAATGTATCATTTGCACCTGGATAGTGGAGGAAGAAACGGTCCACGCCCGGTGGACTGAGTACGACGGTATAAGAGGTGTTGACCCGTCTATCTACCAACATCCCGCTGGCTGTGCCTGGACCATAGGAACCGATGATCTCCTGGACGATTTGGCCTAATGCATCGTCACCGACCTTGCCCATCAGACGGGTCTCTATGCCCAGTTTGGTCAGGGCCAGGCCTGTATTGGACACTGGACCGCCGGTGCCAAATATGGCTGGTCCGACTTCAGTCAGACGGCCTGGACCGAAGGCCTGCGCAAACCTTTCCTCGGAGATGTGGGTCAAATCGGGGATCATATCCAGGCAAAGATGTCCGGCCACCACGGCGTCATAGGTCTCACTCACTGAACAACCTCCTCAAGCGCGTTGTTAGTTTTCATTATTATGTTTCACCCTCACCCTCAGTCCCTTTCCCACTGAGGGGTAGGGAGTGTTTCTTTCTGTCTAGCTGCTCACGCGGGACCACACGATATCCATTTCCTCCCTTTCGCCAAGGCTTTGGCGTAACAGAGCCAGCAGTTCCGGGTCGCCTCCGGCCCGTTCAAACATGTCAAGCGTGGCAATGTTGATGTAGTAATCTTGGTCCCTGAGCGATTCTTCTTCGAGTTGATCGATCAAGAATTGGAGTTGTGCTTCGCTGATGGTGCCCAAAAAAGCACCAGTTTTCTTGTCACGGAGTTCGATCATTTTGCTGTCCTCCTATTCTGTTTGGTAGCGTTCTGTCGCCTGATCCAGGGTAAATAAGTCCTCCACACTCTCATATAGTCGGACATACATCGTTGTGCTATGGAATAAAGAGAACCTTGTTAAAATACCCATCTTTGCTCCATATTTTCCTGAAGATCTCTGGAGCTTCGCTCAACGGCAGCCGGTGGCTGATTAGGGGCTGGCATTGGATATGCCCCTTGGAGAGAAAATCTAGAGAAGTGCGCCATTCGTGAATCGGTTGGGGAGCGAAAGATGAATTCCAGGAGCCAACCAGGGTCACTTCTTTTCTTAGCAGTTGGTCAAGGGTCTTCTGAGGCAGGGTCAGGTCGTCGTATGAAATCCCGCAAAAGACGACGCGCCCTTGCTTCTTTGCCATGCGTATACTTTGCTCTTGAGTGATTTTGGACCCTGCCATCTCGATGACCCGATCAACACCCACGCCGCCTGTATGGTCCAGCACGAACTCAACCGGATCGGTTTCTATGGAGTTGCAGGTGAGATCGGCCCCTATCCCCTGGGCTATGGCTAGCTTCTCATCTATGATGTCGATGGCCAATATCTGGCTTGCACCAAATATCCTGGCCCATTGAATGGCAAAACCACCGATAGGGCCGATACCCAGAACGGCAACGGTGTCGCCCCCTCCCAAGTTTACCTTCCTCACCGCGTGGAGTGCTACGGACACCGGATCGGTGCAGGCACCTGATTCGAAGTCGACTCCGTCTGGAAGCTTGAGGAGATTGCGCTCCTTTACGACGACGTACTCGGCCATAGCCCCGTCGACTCTGGAGCCATAGTAACTGTACTGGTCACATAAATTGTATTCCCCAATAGCGCAATAGTCACAGGTTCCGCAGGGTATCAAAGGGACAATCGTCACCCTATCTCCAACCTTGGCCGACTTCACGTGGCTGCCAACTGCCACGATCTCGCCCGAGAATTCGTGCCCAATTGTGGTGGGATAAGAGTAAGTACCTTTGAGCATGACCCGGGCCGGATCGGAACCACAGATGCCTATGGCCTTAACTCTGGCCAACACTTGGTCTTCTCCTGCGCGTGGGATGTCTACTTCCTCGATTCTGAGGTCACCTGGCGCATAGAGCCGGGCAGCTTTCATTTTTCCTTTCCTCCCATCATGTTTCACTCTCTCCCCAACATGGTTCTCCCTGAAACGCGGTTTCAAGGGGAGAGGGGGCCTTACAACTCGTGGTTGAGTTCCGCCAGCGTCGGGTAGATCTGGGCGAAGTGTTGGGCTTTTTCCAGGTAACGCTTGTGCATAGCCATATCGGGTTCATAGACACGTTTGATCTTTATCATCTGAGCTACACCCTCATCGACTGAGGAAAAGGCATGAGTTGCCACGCCGGCCAGTATAGCTACCCCCAGACAAGCAGCTTCCGAGACATCCATGGCCACCACCGGTTTGCCAAAAATGTCCGCTTTGGTCTGCAGCCAGCGAGGGGATTTGGCACCGCCGCCGATGGCACGCAGTTCCCGGACAACGATGCCGGCCTTCTCCATTACGTCCACGCTCAGTTTGGTCTCGTAGGTCACGCTGTCGATAATGCCCTTGATGACCTGGCCTTTGGTTGTGCTCATATCAAGACCCAGAATCGCACCTTTGGAGTCGGGGTCCATCCAGGGCGTGCCGCTGCCAAAGAAGTGGGGCAAGATCAACACCGGTGATGGCCCCTCGGCGGCTTGACCCAGGATCAGGTCGTAGACGTCCTGTCCTGCGTGCGCGGCCTCTTGTTGCTCCGTGGCGGCGAAATTGTCGCGATACCAACGCAGCAACGCGCCCCCCGTCGAAGAATAACCTAAGACGAGATACATGTTTGGTACCGTGTGGGGGGCGATAGGCAAGTTGCTGGAGAGCAACTTAGCATCCAGGACCAGCTTCGGCGAGGCTAGTGCCACACATTCGACGGTGCCGGTGGAATCCATGGCGATGCCCTCGGAGATTGCACCGCATCCCAATGCCCCGGATGGCTGATCGTGGCCCCCCGCCACTCCTATTGCGCCTGGTGCCAGCCCTAATTCCGCGACAACGGGAGCTGCTACTTCACCCAGCACCGAACCTGAGGGCAACGCTCTTGACAGTCGCCCCACATCTATTTCGGCCAGTGACAGGATCTCATCAGACCATGTAAGTTGGTTCACGTCGAAGGCCATTGTACGCGTGGCCAGGGAGTGATCCATCGCTGGGTCCAGCCCCAATTGATGGAAGACGAAATCCTGCATACAAAGGAAGCGTCGGGCATTGGCAAAGATGTCGGGCTCGTGTTGCCGCAACCACATCAATTTGTTCACTGTGTACATGGGGTGGAGTGGCATACCGGTGATGTAAAAGAGACGCTCTTTGCCCAGCTCCTCGCCCCACCATTCCGTCTGTTCACCTGCGCGGGTATCAAGCGCGGTGATGAAGCGACATAATGGTTGGCCCTTGGCGTCCAAGGGCACGACCGACTCACCATGAGTTGAGACACTCAGCGCCTGCACCGGGTCGTCGGGGACGACCGCCGTCACCTGGCAGATCACGCCTGCTACCGCATCCCAAACCTCTCCCGGGTCGAGCTCCATCCAGCCTGGATGTGGCTGGTAGAGGGGATACTCTTGATACGCCTGAGCCAGCATCTCGCCTGTAAGACTGAAGGCCACTGCCTTACAGCCTGTGATCCCTACGTCCAGTCCAAGTAGACTCATGTTCACCTCGCGTATGTTGCTACTTTGGCAATGTTATGTTCGTTGATGATAAGCCCTCACCCCCGCCCTCCCACTCTGCTTCGGGCCGGGGGGCGAGAGCCATCAAATGTTGGGCTTCATTAGCCGGATGCGCCGGATGACTTCTTGCCGCATTCGCGCTTTTCCTTGTTGAAGAATATCGTTTTCCTTACGCGAGCCTATCACCTGGTGGATGGCAACTTTGGGGGGAAGAGCCGCAGTGGCTTCCTTCAAGCCGTCCAAAAAAGCTTGTTTCAGGGTGGAGCCGATGTTGAATTTGGCCACACCCAGGCTGATGGCATCCGCGATTGCCTCCTCGGGGAATCCGGTCCCACCGTGGATGACCAATGGCACCGCTACGGCCTGGTGGATGGCTGCCAGCCGCTCCAGGTCAATAACCGCCTTTCCACCGGTCAGTGCGTGGACGTTACCGATGGAGACGGCCAGCGCGTCGATCCCAGTCTCATCGACGAAGCGGCGCGCTTCGTCGGGATCGGTCAAACGGCCAGCCCCGCCACCCATCTCACCCGAGGCGTCGGGTAACTCGCCCACTTCTGCTTCCACACCTACGCCCATGTGTTGAGCGGTCTGTACCACCTGCTGGGTGAGGCGGACATTCTCGGCGTATGGCAGGTCACCGGTATCCAACATAACAACATTGAAACCGGCTTGGATGCCACGTACGACTTGGGCAAATGTCTCGACCTCGTTGAGGATGAATGCTACTGGCACTTTGGCGGTCTTGGCGGCCGCCCGTCCAAGGGCTCCCAGTCGCTCAAGACCACCCCCGTCAAACCAGGCCGGTTCCATCATCACTCCACCAAAGCCGAGGATCACGGGGGTGTTTTCAGCCTCAGCAGCCTCTAATACGGCTTCCAGCGAATAAATGTCCCACGCTTCAAAGTAGCCCACGGCATAGCCGCCGGCCAGGGCATCGGCCAACAGATCTTTGAATGGTATTAGCATGTCCTTGCCTGAATGAATATTGTCCTCCTATATGAATTACGTACTGCGTATTGCGTACTGCGTATTGCGTTTACGCAATACGCAGTACGCGGTACGCAGCATTCTATTCCACCCCAGCCATACGACGTACCTCTTCAACGTAGGCTACGACGTTTTCCATCGGCACGTCCTCCAGGATGGTATGGGAGCTCTGGAGAATATACCCGCCACCTTGTCCCATGACCTTGGCCCTGGAGCGTATTTCTGCTCTTACCTCCTCTGGGGTGCCCAGAGGCAGGGTTCGCTCGACATCGATACCGCCATAGAAGGTCAACTGATCGCCGTATTTCTCCTTGATGGCGCGCGGGTCCATGACGGAAGGGGACAAAGGGTTGAAGACCTGCAAACCTATCTCGATCAGGTCTGGGAAGAGCGTCTCTACCGCTCCATCTGAGTGTTGCCCCACAACAACGCCAGCTTCTTGGCAGCGCTGATAAATCACGGCCAGGCGTGGCTTGATGAAACGCCGCCACATCTCGGGGCTGAACATGAGTCCGGTCTTCGTTCCCCAATCGTCGGCGAAGTAAAAGCCGTCCACTCCGAGCGCCAATTGCTGCTCGATGATGGGTAAATTCCATTCGTGGAGGATGCGATCCAGCAACTCTTCAACGAATTCGGGCTGTGTGGCCATGTCCATAAGTAATTGTGACATGCCCCGGATACTCCAGGCACGCTCGAAAAGACACATGCCCAGTTTGCCAAAGAGGAAAACTTTGCCCTGGTAGTGGTCAGCCAATTCCCTGGCCTGATCAAATCGGCCTTCGCGGTAGGGATCGGGCAATGTGTAGCTGTCCAGGGCTTGTGCCAGCTTTTCCGGCTCGATCTCGGCCAGGGGGTAAGCTACCGGATGGGGCAGACCTCCCCGGCGATCCCAAATGCACCCGAACTCGTCCTGGTGCAACTCCCCCGCCTGATCGACGTCCGTGTGGACCGGGCCGCCGCTGAGGGTGAGTTCCACCTTGCCGACCTGATCGGCCCAGGGATTATAATTAAAATCGGATCCCACCTTGACGATGTGATTACCTATGAAGTCCATCGCCTGGTGGTTATCCTTGAGCCCGTAGTGCTGGCATACCTTGTGCCATACGCCGGACACGGCGTGCAGGTTATAGGGAACGAAGTCGGTTTCTTGGTGACGGATGGCTGCGAGCACCCGGTCTCGTCTGTTCATAGTTGCCTTTCGAGGTAAACGCACATTTACCCTTTCACCGCTCCAAAGGTCAGGCCGCGCACGATGTAACGCTGGGCCGTCAGCGCCAGCAAGGTGGGCGGCAGGATGGCAAACAGCAGGCGCGTGGCCACGAACCAAAACTGGATGCCCTGGGTGTGGCTCACGCCGGCAATCACCACGGTGATGGGCTGGGCGTTCCTGAGGGTCAAAATAAGGGCGAAAATGAACTCATTCCAGGAAAAGGCGAAGCATATCACGGCGGCGGCAGCCACTGCTGGGGCGGACAGCGGCAGGGCGATGCGCAAAAAACTCTGAAAACGCGAGGCGCCATCGACCCAGGCCGATTCTTCCATTTCGATGGGCAGTTCCTTAAAAACGTCGCGCATGATCAAGACAGCGAAGGGCATAGTGAAGGTGGCGTTGACCAGGATGAGCGCCAGGCGGGTGTCTAATAGGTCAAGGAATTGCATCACCAGGAAGAAGGGGATGACGGTCACCATAGGCGGCAGGAATCGCTGAGACAAGAACCACATGGTGATGTCTTTGTTCTGCCACCTATAGAAACGGAAGCGCGCCAGGCCATAGCCAGCCAGCGTGCCGAACGCGATGGCGACCACGGTGGCACCCAGGGATATGACGATGCTGTTGAGCAGCGCGCGGCTGATCTCCGGCCAGCGGTTGGTGAACTCTGACTGCCAGTTAACCAGGGTGGGCTGGAATTGCAGGAAAGGAATCAAGGATGGCTTGCTCAGGATGACGCTGGGTTCCTTGAACGAGGTGACGATAGCCCAGTAAAAGGGGAAGACCACCCAGGCGGTGGCAACAATGATGACCGCCCACAACAGGATATTTTTCAGAGTGTGTCCCAGTTTATGTCTTTTCACGCGAGCACCTCTCTATTCATAAATCTGGCGCAGCCGGTTGAAGAAGAACAAGCTGATGATCAACACCATCAGAAGCAAGAGATAGGCCAGGGCTGAGGCGTAACCGGCGTTAAAATTGCGCAGCCCGGTCAGGTAGATGTAGAAAGAAAGGGTTTGGGTGGCAGCGCCCGGCCCACCGTTGGTCATGCTGAAAGGGATGTCCAGAATCTTGACAGCCTCCACCAGGCGCAACATAGTGACGGTGAAGAGCACCGGGGCTAACAATGGCAACGTGACAAAGCGGAAG
>CAZQDO010000128.1:0-13203 GCA_964592085.1 uncultured Anaerolineae bacterium
CAGGCTCCCCGAAGCGCGCTCTCAGCGTCAATGTCCAGCCAGCGAGCCAGGTTGACCATTGAGAAGAGGAGATCGCCCAGTTCTTCCTCTCGTTCCTCGCCTCCCTGGGCCTCCCTCAGCTCCGCCACCTCTTCGGCTATCTTGGCTATCACCCCTTCGGCATCCGGCCAGTCGAAGCCCACCCGTGCCACTCGCCTCTGTATGGCCTGAGCTCGGGCCAGGGCTGGCAGTGCCCTCGGCACTCCGCCCAGCACGGAGTGCTTTCCCTTCTCTTCCCTCTTGATTTCCTCCCAATTGTGCAACACCTCCCCTACGTCGGCCACCACAATGTCGCCGAAAACGTGCGGGTGACGATGCTTGATCTTGGCGTCAACCTCCTCGATCACCTGGGCCAGGCCAAACTCTCCGGCTTCGACAGCGATCTGAGCGTGCAGGACGATCTGTAGGAGCAGGTCTCCCAGCTCTTCCCGCAGGGCATCTGTGTCGTCGGCATCCAGGGCCGCCAGCGTCTCGTAGGACTCCTCCAACAGGTGAGGCCGCAATGACTGGTGCGTCTGCTCCTGATCCCAGGGGCAGCCCCCAGGGGCGCGCAAACGGGCGATGGTGTCTTGAAAAGTTTCCAGCGAGCTGGGCCGAGGTAAAGGCGGTACGTACAGGGAAGTCAGGTGATCTACGTCGGGTTGGCGATCCAGCTCATAGAGAGGTATCGTCAAGACCTGTGCCTGATCCGTGCTCGCTCTGCGCACCAGAGTGACCGGATGCGCATCGGGATAGAGGTTCATCAGGGTGAGCTTGACGTCGCTGGCCAGTTGCTGGTCATACAACTGGCCAATCAGCGACGGCAGGTCGGGACTCAAGCACGAGTGCTGAAGGGCAGCCAATTCAGTAGCGTCCACGATTTGCAACCCGGCCAGGGCATCCAGGCCCAGGCAGGTGAGAACTGACTCAATGAAGCTCAGCCCCTCCACCACACGCACGCCAATCTCCTGCTGGCTGGCCAAAGCCAGGATGCGCTGCACCGAAGCTTCGCCCACCAGAGGATGGCCGGGCACGGCATAGATCACACCGCCGGGTCGCCGCCCCAGCTCCACGATTCGGCGAGCGACTTCATCGTAGACCTCGGCGAAGGTGTCCTTCTCCTCGTAGACATAGTCAAAAAAGTGGAGCGCCGGGCCAGGGGGCAAGGAAGCCACCGTGGGATGATGACAGGTGCGCAAATAGACCTCTCCCGCCTCTTGCAGGGCTTGCTGAGCCTCCAGGGTCAATTGCTTTGGATCGCCAGGCCCCAGGCCGACGATAGTAATTCCCTGTTTCATGTTGCTTCCCCCTTTGATTCTGGAGCGCGGACGCAAGTCCGCCCCCGCAGGCTTGCGCCTGCACTCCAACTTCCAAATCTTCAAGTAGTGATTATAATGCAAAGTGGCGATTGTGCAAAGTTCGTATTTGACTTTCTGCGGCCTGCCCGGTATAATATGCATGATTCAAGTGCGGGTGTGACGCAGTGGTAGCGTATCTGCTTCCCAAGCAGACTGTCGTGGGTTCGAATCCCATCACCCGCTTCGTGACTGAGGAAATAGTGCCAGAAATTAGCCGATTCTACGGAATTGTCATCTTCATGAACTACAAAGACCACCTGCCGCCGCACTTTCACGCCAGGTATCAAGATCAAGAGGTTACGATTGAGATTCAGACAGGAATCATGAAGGGGAAAATGCCGAGACGAGCATTGCGAATGTTGTTCGAGTGGTCAGAAAGATACCGAGAGGCATTGATGGAGAATTGGGAACGAGCTAGAGCACGGCAGCCATTGGGGAAGATACCACCGTTGGTGTAGAGAGGTGAGACATGTTCTTGCATGTGACCAGCGTGACATACCTGGGGAAGTATGAGTTGAGATTGACTTTCGATGATGGTATCACCAAGGATGTGAACTTGCGAGATGAGCTGTATGGAGAGGTCTTCGAACCACTGAAGGACGAAGACTTTTTCCGACAAGTGAAAGTCAACATTGATACCAACACCATTGAATGGCCAAATGGAGCTGATTTTGCTCCGGAGTTCTTGTACGAGGTAGGTCGAGAGGTAGAGAAAACTGCGCCGGTGCCGGTACTCCAAGCGGTGGAGTTAGCAATATCTTAGAGGCAATCAGACATAAGAGAACGCACCTGGCAGAGTGGGTATGGAGGCGGAGGTATCGGTATGTAGTGGTTCAATGGCGTGAGTATACAACATCTCGCGGGTGTGACGCAGTGGTAGCGTATCTGCTTCCCAAGCAGACTGTCGTGGGTTCGAATCCCATCACCCGCTCCAACTATAAACAGCCTCTCGGAATCCATGTCCGAGAGGCTGCTCTTTTAGAGCGGTGCGCCCAGCGCTGAAGCACTGGGCTAAAAGAACGAAGCCCCCTTCGGGGGCTAGATTCCAGCCCGAAGGGCTTTGTGCTTTTAGCGTCGAACTTCAGCTCGGCGCGGAGTTCGCAACGTCACATCCCCAGCCACTATCTGCTTACGTTGACCGTCGGGGGTGCGCAGGATGAGGGCTCCATCGGCATCCACCCCCTCGGCCCAGCCCACCAGCACTCCGTCAGACTTAGTCACCTGCACCTGACGGCCCAGGTTGATGAGGCGGGCCGCCCACTCCTCGTGGGGCGATTCTCCTCTCCTCAGGGACTTATATCTGGTCTCGATCCCCTCCAGGATTTTCCACAACAACTCCAGCCGTGACACCCCCCGATCTAGCTCCTGGGAGAGGCTGGTGGCTGTGCCTCTCAACTCCGGCAACGTGGAAACGGCCAGGTTGACGTTCAGCCCCATCCCCACGACGACGTACTCAAGGCGACCACCCGTCACCGCCGATTCCGTCAGGATGCCGCCGGCCTTCTTGCCACGTATGAAGACGTCGTTGGGCCACTTCAGACCCACGGACAGGTCAGTGAGTCCCTCGACGGCGTCAGCAATGGCCAGAGAGCAGATCATGGTCAATCGCGGAGCCTGGTTGGGGGCGAGGTCGGGGCGAAAGAGCAGGGACATCAGAAGGCTGGTGCCTGGTGGGGCCAACCACTTCCTGTCTAGCCGCCCTTTCCCCGCCGTTTGCTGGTCGGCGATGACCAGCGTACCTTCTGGCGCGCCCTGGGCAGCCAACCCCTTGAGCGCCTCATTGGTCGAGCCGAGAGAGGAATAGTACGCTATGCTCTGGCCGATGAGCTCCGTCCTCAATCCTCTTTTGATGCTTTCATTGGATAGCTCGCTCAAGCTCAGTTTTGCCTCCTCCCACGTCAAAACTACCACAAAAGGGGAACAAAGTCAAGCCTGGTTGTAACCGTTCAGGTGGATGGTGATGGCGAGTCCACGAGGTGCCAGGCACTTCCGGACAGCCGATTGACTGGGCGATCTCTCTTGGCTTGGAGAGACTGCAACCCCCAGAAGCTGATGGAAGTGCCTGGCACCTGAGCGCTCACGCCTTATTGACTAGATAGGCGATTTCTGGTAAACTATAGACTGAGAGCAAAGGGCAGGAGGACAAGTCCTGCCTTATTCTTTGTCACTACCGACTGAGAGAGGAGAAGCTATGGAAAGGCTGTGGTCGCCCTGGCGTATGGAATACATTGTGAGCGAAAAGGGAGAGGGATGCATCTTTTGCGATAAGATTGCCGACAACGATGACCAGACTAATCACATCCTCCATCGGGGCGAGACGTGCTATGTGATGCTGAACCTCTATCCCTATAATAACGGTCACTTGATGGTGAGCCCTTATCGGCACGTGCCAAGCCCAGAGCAGTTGGAAGCAGATGAGCTCACTGAGATGATGCTGATGGTCAATAAAAGCCTCAAGGTGCTGCGCCAGGCCATGTGCCCGGATGGGTTCAACATAGGGGTCAATATCGGCAAGGCAGCGGGGGCGGGAATTGAGGGGCACGTCCACATTCACGTTGTCCCTCGCTGGCGGGGAGACACCAACTTCATGCCGGCCCTCTCACAAACCCGCGTCATTCCAGAGCTTCTTGACGAGACTTATCAGAAGCTGAAAGCCGCCTGGGGGGAAGTGGTAGCTTGCGATCAAGATTCAGTCTAGCCTATTGGCGCCTCCGACATCATCTGGCCTGGACATTGTTACCCATCAGGGTGAGGGGCATACGAAGCGCTCCCTCGATTCTCCTGGGGCGCGCTCGGCGCCTCTGGCGTCAGGTGTTTCGGCAAAGGGAGACGGTCGAGGAGCAGAACATCTGGAATCTCTATCTGGACGTCGCCTGGTGGGGGGTCCTGAGCGGCATCACGTCCACCTTCGTCAGTGTGTTCGCTATTCGCCTGGGGGCTTCCAACACCCTGATGGGCCTGTTGGTCTCCCTGCCAGCGCTGATCAACGTCTTCTGGCTGATCCCCTCGGCGCGGATCATTGAGCGCCAACGGCGCCGCCTGCCTATCATTATGCTGACAGGCTTCCTGCAGCGTGCGGGCTATTTGCTCGTCGCTCTGATGCCCTTCTTGCTCCGCACCCATCGGCCAGAGGCACTGATAGCACTGGTGACCCTCATGACCTTTCCCACAGCTATATCCAGCGTGGCTTTCACCTCTCTGCTGGCCGATGTGGTGCCTATCAATAAGCGCGCCCAGGTGGTCAGCATCCGCAACGTGCTCGTCTCCACCGTCAGTACTGTGACCATGCTCTTCAGCGGTAAGCTTCTGGACCTTCTGCCTTTTCCCTTAAACTACCAGCTTCTCTTCGGCGTCGGGTTCGCCAGCTCTATGGTCAGCCTATACTGCGTGGGCCGCATCAAAGTGGCTGATGCTATCTTGGTTGAACAGCGACAGCGACGCAAGTCACCCCTCGTTGCTCGCCTGCGCCGCTCCGTGCAACAGCCCTTCGATAAACTCAGGACATCGCTACTGAACCAGCGCGATTTCGTGCGTTTTTCCGCTAGCGCCTTCGTCTTCCATTGGGGGCTCTACCTGCCGTCGGCTCTCTACGCCATCTATCGGGTGAAGAATCTGGGCGCTTCCGATACCTGGATTGGCTTGCTCTCTATGGCCATGAATGCGGCTACGATACTGGCTTATTTCTATTGGGGAGGGGTGACCAACCGCAAGGGCAATCGCCTCGTGTTGGTCATTTCCAGTCTGGGTACGATGCTCTTTCCTGTCCTCACCGGCCTATCACCGAGGATCGAGCCTCTGCTCTTCGTATCCGTCATCGGCGGCATCTTTTCAGCAGGGCTTAACCTGTCCTTCTTTAACACCCTGCTGGAGGTCTGTCCGCAGGAGCGACGCCCCAGCTACGTGGCCATCAATACCACCCTGATCAACGTGGCTGCCTTTCTAGACACCCTGTTGGGCACTTCCCTGGCCAACACCCTGAACATCAGGATCGCCTTCTTCGTCGCCGGGGCTGTGCGCCTGTTGGGGGCGGGCCTCTTCTACAAACTGGACACAGAGTAAAGGAGAATCCAAATGGGCAACGAACGCGAGGCCGTCATCGTGAGTGCGGCGCGTACCGCCATCGGCCGCTTCCAGGGTACGCTATCCAATGTCCCCGCCTCAGAGCTGGGAGCGGTGACAATCAAGGCGGCAGTGAAACGGGCGGGCATTGACCCAAGCTCCATTGATGAAGTGCTGATGGGCAACGTGGTGCAAGCTGGGCAAGGTCAGGCTCCCGCTCGCCAGGCCGCCATCAAGGCCGGCATCCCGTCCTTCGTCGGAGCGACGACGGTGAACAAGATATGCGGCTCTGGATTGAAGACGGTGATGCTGGCTGTGGCAATGATCACGGCCGGCGATGGTAAGATATTCGTCACGGGGGGGATGGAGAGCATGAGCAATGGGCCTTACATTTTGCCCAAGGCCCGCGTTGGCTACCGGCTGGGCCACGGCCAACTGGTGGACACCATGGTCCACGATGGGCTGTGGTGCACTTTCACCAACCAGCACATGGGCAACTCGGCCGAGTGGATCGCTCAAGAGTACGGCCTCACCCGCCGGGAGTTGGACGAGTACGCCTACCAAAGCCATCAAAGGGCCCTCGCTGCCATTGATGCGGGGAAGTTCAGGGAGGAAATCGTGCCGCTGGAGGTGCCGCAGCGCAAGGGGCCGCCCATCCCCTTCGATACCGACGAGTGCCCCCGCCGCGATACTTCGTTGGAAGCCCTGGCTAGATTGAAGCCTGCTTTCCAAAAAGATGGATTGGTGACTGCTGGCAACTCGCCGGGCATCACCGATGGGGCGGCCGCAGTGGTGGTGATGAGTCGGGGGAAGGCCGATCAGTTGGGGGGCAAGCCGCTGGCGCGGATCATCGGCTACGACCAGGCGGCCGTGGAGCCGCTCAAGGTCTTCACCGCCCCCATCTTCGCCGTGCGCAAGCTGCTGGAGAAAACCGGCTACCGTCTGGACGATCTCGATCTCATCGAGGCCAACGAGGCTTTCGCGGCCCAGGCCTTGGCCGACGGCAGGGCGCTGGGCTGGGACTGGGACAAGGTGAACGTCAACGGCGGAGCCATCGCGTTGGGGCATCCCATCGGCTGCAGCGGCACTCGCGTGCTGGTCACCCTCATCTACGCCTTGAAGGATCGCGGCCTCAAGACCGGGCTGGCTACGCTATGTCTAGGGGGAGGGGAGGCGGTGGCGATGATAATCGAGATGGAAACGTGATGCGTGAAACGTGAAGACCTAGCCACGTTTCACGTTTTACGGACTCTGTCAGCCTCCTCACTCCCACCGGAATCAGATCCCCAGCCGCGCCGCTTCCCACCGCATCCATCCCCACCAGATAGAGGCCCTCGATGGGCGTGCGGGGGCTAAGCGCATATCGCCCACCTGTCCGAAAGTTTGGGCGCAGCCGGCTCCGGTCCAACCGCCTGTGAAGAACATGGGCACCATCCACTGGAATGAGCCCCTCAATGCGCTCCACGTAGTTGGCGGATAGGTTCTCTCTCCCCACGAGGTTGATCAGCCCCCTGGCTCCGCCATTGTGGATCACTACGTCGGCCGCCACCTCGTCGCCACTGGCCAGGACCACCCCACTGGCTCGCCCATTCTCGATGAGGAAGCTAGCCACTTCCGTACAGGTTAAGATCTCACCATCGTGGGCCTCGATCACTTTGGCCAGAGCTTCTATGATTGTCCTCACCCCTCCCACGGGGAAGGCGAATTCCAGGCCAGCAGCCCGCGTGTCCATGGTAATCTGAATGTACTCGCTGGCAGGGAAGTCCTCCGCACTCCCCCCTGAACTTCCCGCTCCAAGAAGCAACCTGTGGGAGAGTAGGCCGGGTAGTTCCTGCTCCTACGAAGCGTTTGTCAACTGCCGCTATGGTTGGCTTTGGCGCGCCAACTCCTCCGCCTGAGCCAACATGGCCTCCGCTTTGGCCGTCTGGTCGGGAGGCAGCAGGCGGAGGGCTTCCTGGAGGTGCTGGATGGCCAGCTCGGGGTGGTCGGTTTGCAGGTAGACGGCGCCCAGGTTGAGATGGGCCAGCGGCTGATTCGGGTTGCGCCCCAGGGATTCCTCCAGCAAGACCCGCTCGGCTTCCTGAAGTTGGTCTTGTCCAATCAGCACGGCGGCCAGGTTGTTCCAGAAGAGGGCGTTTTCGGGTTGAAGGTCAGCCGCCCTCTCAAAAGCCTGTTGCGCCTCGGCATAGCGTTGCTGATGAAACAGGGCCAGCCCCGCGTTGTTCCAGGCCATGCTGTTGGTGGGGTCGAGGTTTATGGCGTCCTGGGCGGCGGACAGGCCGGCCTCAGGGTCGCCCTGCTCGCTGTACAGCCGCGCCAGGTTGGTGAGGGGTGTGGCAGAGAGGGGAGCGCGGCGCGCACCCCACTCCCACAGGGTCAGATCGCTGCGCCAGAAGGGGAGAACCGTCTGAATGATGAGCACACTGGCCGCCAGCCACAGGGGAGGAAGTAACTGCGCCAGGACGCCCCGCACTGATGAGGGGCGGAAGTTCCACGCAGCAAGAGGGCGGAACAGAGGAGCAGCCGCCAGCGACAGCAGAGCCAGCGGGAACAGCAGGAAACGCTCGGCGATGAAGGCCCCGCCGGTCAGGTCCAGCGGCAGGACATTGATTACCGGCAGCAGGGAGAGGGTGCCGGCCACGATGAGCCATCCGGAGCGGGGCGCCCTGCGCACCAGCACCACCAGGTCAACGATCATCACCAGCACCGCCACCAGCGACGCCCACGCCGCGGGGTCATTGGTGGGGATGGGCAAGGCGCTGTAGTGGATGGGCGTCAGGGTGGTGAAGGGCCAGAGAATCAGCAGGCCGTACTCCCCAAAAGAACGAGCCACCAGGAGCAGGTGCTGGAGCAGGCTGCCGGTGGGAATGCCAGCCAGGGGCAGCAGCAGGTAGCTCAGGGAGAGGTAGCGAATATACAGGTAGATGGCACCGGCGGCCAGCACTGCGTCGTAGGTGAGCAGGTCGCCCGATTGCCGCAGGTCGTGCCAGAATTGCGACAGCGGCCGCAGGCTGCGTTCTCTGGTAGCCAGGTGCCAAAGCGGCAGGACGGCCAGAAATGCCACTGCCATCTCCTTGGTCAGGGCAGCCAGCAGGAAGGTGAGGCCCACCGCCAGTGCGCGGGCCACGGGGCGCTGGCGCAGGGTGACGTCGGCTATCAGTGCCAGGAGGAGGAAGGTGGTCACCAGCAAGTCGAAGCGGCTGGAGATGAAAGTCACTCCCTCCACCAGGGCGGGGTGCAGGCCATAGAGCAGGCCAGCACCGACCGCCAGCCAGTCGCCCGCCGCGTTGCTGCCATCAGCCGACCACAGGTGCCGGGTCAGGATGGCCACCAGTGCGGTGTTGAGGGCGTGCAGCAGGATGTTGGTCAGGTGGAAGAGGGTGGGGTTCAGGCCGCCGATGCGCAGCTCCGCCACAAAGGTGAGCAGGGCCAGCGGACGGAAGTAGTTGGCGGAGATGACGAAGGGCCGGCGCAGTGCCTCCATCCAGAGGGCCGGGTCGCGATACAGCGGCAGGTCGGACAGGAAGGTGACGTCGTCCCAGACCAACCCGTTGCTCAGCGCCGGCAGGTAGACTACGGCGACGATCAGCGCCGGCACTGCTGCCAGCCAGCGGCGGTCTATTCTTTTGAACCACTTGGATATTGAGAAGTTTTGCATTTGATCAACCCTGGGCGGGGATCCGACGATCCCCCTTGAGCGAACTAACTTTGCTCCCGCTGGATCGCCAGATCCAGCGGCCTATGCCAGCAGAAGATCGGCATTGTTGGTCAATGGACACATCCGCCCACCGGACGGGGATCTGACGATCCCCTCTGAGCAAACTAATCCTGCTCCCGCTGGATCGCCAGATCCAGCAGTCTATGCTAATAGAGAGCTGGCGTTATCCAAGGGGATGATGGTCGGCTCCCCCAGCAAGTAAAACCGCGCGCTGGACCAGATGTAGTCTTCAGGGCGCTCCACCAGATTCCACTGAGGCTGGCATGGGTTATAGTGCGAATAAGTCATCTTCTGGCGCAAGAACTCAGGTGAAAAGACATCTTTGGCATCATAACCATCTTCCCAGACCTTATGCCGCTGCTTGTCAGGGCGCGTGACCACTGAGGCCAGAAAGTCCAGTACCGACGAGTTGCCTTCTGCCTGGTAATGCCGGACCAAGCGGTCAGCGATATGCTTCTTCAGATCGCGCACGACATCGGCAAGAGGATCCTCGGCGAGGCACTGGATGATGACGTGTATGTGATTGGGCATAACGACAAAGGTGTACAACTGAAGGCGCTTGCGAAGACGCATGCAATCCAGACTGTCTACGACCAGACGTTTCATCACGTCACGTCTGAAAAGATGGCGACGCTGAACGGCACTGGTGGTGACAAAGTATAGATTATCGGGGTTAAAGTCTGGGCGCCAGTTTGTCATTTTCGCTCTCCCCTTTCTCAGAGCAGGTGCTCAGATCTGGGTTGCTGATGGGATCGAACGGGGATCTGGCGATCCCCTTGGAGCGGATTCATCGTGCTCCCGCTGGATCGCCAGATCCAGCGGCCTGTGCCAATCGGACTAGAAACGTCGTTTTACCGTAGGCTGGAACTGATCATCAATTCCAGGTTGGAGCACTTGCCTCGTATCAATGTCTATCCTTTCATAGTGGGAGGGAGGTTGCGTTTGCTCACGGATCTCAACATCTACCAACCTCCAAACCGGTCGAAACCCAGGGATGACCGGCGTGCTTGCCGGACAGACGAGATGACTGAAGTAGCTGGCTAGCTCATCGCTACTGAGCGGGTTTGTCTCCACGTTCTCCACTGCATAGATCGGGACGTCACGATGCAAATAGTAATACCCCCCAGTCCACGACCACACGGAGTAGGTGTTCAAGATCGCAGCCACATCGGGCTCTTGGGCCAAGAACAAGTACGCTTTCAGGATCGCTTCCCTGGCATACAACGGTTCACGGTAGACTCTGTTCTGCAAAGGTAACTTGTAGAGCAAACCCATTGTCGAAATGAAGAGAAGCCCCAGCATGGCAATCAGGATCAAGCGGCCCTGTTTTGAGCGATCTATGTATTCCGAAATGCTGTCCCACAAAACGATGGCCGCCAGTATGAGCCACAGCGGGATCACCACCAGCACGAACCGATACTCCTTGTGGGGAACCAGGGAATGGATCAGAAAAACGCTTGAGGCACAGGCAAAAGGCAGCCAGACTCGACGCAGTCTCGTGAGACACATCAGCCCAACTACCCCAAAGATGCCTGCCGAGGTAACCATCAGGGAGGTTGAGTAGTACGAAACAGGCGGGACTCCCCACATCTTGGAAAGCCCGTAGGCGCCGCTGTATAGATAGTTGTTGTAGTGAGATATGAAGAACTGCCCCCAGGTCAAATAGTCAACATAGCCGGCCAGCACAATGACGACCAGAAAAACGCCCCCCGCCTTTAGAAGCTCATTCTTTCTCCAGGTGAAGCAAACGTACAAGATCAAGATGGCAACCGCCGGCAGGTACTGAAGACGAAGGACAAAGGACAAGGCAGCCAGAAATCCAAATAGCATCGGCCTTCGCTGATCGGCTTTGAGGACGACACACGCCAACGCTCCGACGAGCAGGTACGTCGCCACTGCTTCAGGGGTCGCCTTGTGGGCAAAGTAGACAAGCTCGTACCAGAAAGCCACCAGGATGGCGGCCAATCTTCCCACTCTCTCCGAAGCGGTGTTCTTGCCGATGATGTAGGCCGAGTAGACCAGAGATATCGAAAGAACACACATCACCGCCTTTATTAGCGGAATGTAGATATGGGGCTGATCCAGGCGCAGGGATTTGCAGGCGAATAACCATACAGAAAGAAAGCCGGGGAGGATCCATGATACGGCTCCAAAACGGAATTCCCAGGGGACATAACCATACCCGAACACAAGCCGATGCGCCTGCTCCAGGCTCTTGAAGACTTCATCTGCCCAGTGGATTTGGTCAGAAAAGAGGGCCAAAGCCAGGCGAGCCGCCAGGCCCATGATGGCTATGAGATGAACGCCCTTCCACCAGGTTGCCTTATTGCTCGTTTTCATCATGGAAGCGTGCAGACCCTCTGGGTACAATCAACCGGCCCAGTAGTTGTTGATGTGCCGGATCAAGAACACGATTTGCAGCGAAAACAGAATGCCAACCGTAAGCCACCTGTACCCCTTCCATCTTTCTTTGGAGAGGACGTTGGCCATCGCGATAAACACCGGGAATATGACGACCAGAAAACGGGTGAAGGACCAGAAGGTGCCCGTCATCACTGGAAAGATGCCCATCAGCACTGAAAACCAGAAGTACCGCCGGTCCGTCTTCCAGATTTCGGACAGGGAAAGGAGAAAAACCACAAACCATAGTCGGTCAAAGACTGAGTCAAGAACCTCATGCCAGGACCTGATCTGAGCAAAAGATCGCACCAGAGCGGGCAGATCAAAAAGCTTCGATAGCGAACGTTGCCCGATGAAGTACTTTTGAGCGTCAATCCCTTCCCACGGATTGCCCGTCGAAACGTACATGAGCAGGAAATACGTCAGCATCCCAAGCAGCGGTGCGATGAGGTAGGTCAAGTCGCTGAGCTGTACCTTACGGCGTTCTTTCCATGACTGATACATGTCCAAGAAAAACGGAACGCCAACGAAAACACCAACGGACCGCGTGAGGGGGAGGAAGAAGGAAACAAGGGCGGCCGCGAGATAGTCACGACGGTACAAAACGACGAAGAACAAGACAGCCAGGAGAAAGAACAGCGATTCGGTGTATGGAAAGGCAAAGAACAGCGCGCCCGGATAGGCCACCAGCAGCAGGGTGGCCAGATCGGCGACCTTTTCGCCATGATAATCCCGCACGAAATAGTGGAACAAGAGTAATCCAACCACAGAGAAAAGATTGGACAGCACGAGGGCTGAGACGAGGTGATTGCCCAGGGAGAGATAGGACCCCAGGCGAATCAAAAGCGGCCACAGGGGATAAAAAGCGCTTGGCATGGTGTCGCGCTGATAGCCCTGTTCACTCAGAAAGAGATAGTGATTGCCATCCCAGGTCTTGTAGGCGCTGACCCAGGAAGGAGGATCGTCAGGGGGCCAATGGAAATTGGCGGAATAGATCTCCGTGGCAAAAATCGGGGGGAGAAGCTGGACAGCCAAATACACGAACAGGAGGAGATAGACTCTGTAGAGAAGAAGGGGGAGAAGAAGCTTTGAGAACGTATACTTTTTCTGACCGCTCTCTGCGGAGCTTGTTTGGGTTGTTGCCATATTGATACTCGGTGTTTGCTCGGTGGTTCCTCCGGTCAGTGACTATTATACACTGATTCACTTTTTTTGTCAGCTTCCACCCCCACCAACCTCCCCCTGCCAGGGGGAGAAGTCAGAGTTCCCCTCCCTGGGAGGGAGGGGTTAGGGGAGGGTGAGCTTTCGCTTGGAGGATCCACCCCCACCCAACCTCCCCCCTTCGGCAAGGCTCAGGGCAGGCTCTGAGGGGGGAGGAGTATGGCAAAGGCCACGAAGGCATCTCGCAACCTTCGTGGCCTTTCGCTTGCTTACGACTCAAACCATCCTATCATACACACTTCTCACTCTGGCGGGCGGTTAGCCCTGCGCCTCCAGATGAGCAAGGCGCCACCAGCCACTACGACCAGCAAAGCCACGCCGATCCAGGGCGCCAACAGCCCCAGCTTGCCCACCGGAACGATGAACCCACCCACCGGTACGAAGGGGATAGGGGGACTCATCCCATACCAATAGCCGCTCTCCGCCCTG